>JAIKYE010000090.1 GCA_024683455.1 Bacteroidaceae bacterium | reverse complement strand
CTAACAAATGCTGTTGGCGTAAGTGTCGTATCAAGTATGATGAATCGTTTGGATGAACTGAATGAACTTTATACTCCTCAACAATATCTTACCGACCTGAGTAAACTTGTCTTCACTGAGTTAGATAACAACCGCAAGGTAACTCCTTACCGTATGGCACTACAGAATAGCATGTTGAATCATTTGGGACGCGCCTTCGGAAACGGCAATCAAGACATACATCCTGCAGTACTATACACACTGCAGCAATTGCAAAAGAAGTCAAAAACAGCATCTACTTCAGCTCCTGATGCTGAGAGCCGGGCACACTGGGCAAGCATATATGACCAAATAGGACGACTACTGGTTTGGAAGTAACAACTGAACCACGTTTTTTTCTTAACTAGAAAAAAAATACGGCCTAGTTAGAGAGTAAAAAATCTCTAGTTAGGCCGTAATTATTTCCACTAAAAGCCTCTCATCGAGAGATACTGGAATAACTATATAATGCGATTAAGGTGCAATCTCATCCACGAAGTTCTGCGCAGCATCTCTTCTTCTTGTGCGGGGATCAACTCCAGTCTCAGTATAATAACCTTTCTGTCCTGGCATTCCGTCAACAAAATCGCGGAGGGATTTATTCTCATCATTCTGCTCATGCCAAAGCTGTTCGTAATCTCTCACATAATCGGCTCTGGGGACAACATTAGTATCAAATTCAAATTCTACGCATGTAGAATCCTGAAAATTACCATAGCAGTATATGAAATGGTTTACATAGCCCGTATTCTTAATGGTATTGAAGGTAAGATTAACAAATCCAACCTTGTGTGGCAAAACCACAATGGGAAGTTCCTCGCGCGGCACTACACATCCGCATGTCGTCTGAACCTCCTGTATAAAAAGAGGGTTATCCGAAGTATTTTCTATCTCATAGCTAATATTCATCATCTCACCCTGAATAACAGGATAATAATGACGAACAGGATCAAGGAGAATTACCGATGCAGGCTTCAGATGTTTATCACAAGCTACCAGGCCACATGCAGCAACGCAAAAAAGAAACGCCTTACTTATCTGTGTTATTTTATGACTGAACGTTTTCACCAATTATCGTTTTTAAACGAGATTTATACTTTTAAGACTATAATCCTTCTATCTCATCTAATGCCATGGTTCGGTCATTCTCATCCCGATAGACAACAAGAACAAGCTTCCCATGACAATTACATGGGATCACGAATTCTGCTACAGAACGATGAAGGGCCGAAGGGTTTGGAGTTGGAACAACATTGCCTATTTCATGCCCATCCATAGTGAGAACAACACGTAACGGTAATGATATATGATATATAGGATTTCTGACCATATTAACACGCAAGCATGTCATTCCAGGAACATGAGGAATAGCAATCTTAAGAGCTGGCGAGGCTGATGACAACATATTCCCACTGTGGTAACAAGAGGGTATTCCCAATAGGCCGTCAGTAAGGATTGAAATATCATTATACTCCTCGTCCAAGGCCGTTAAAGGGACTAAGCGAATACCTTTAAGAAGGTTGTTTCCCCATGTTTCATCAGCTCTTCGCAGCATATATCGATAATCTGACACATAACTTTCTATAGTTCCACCAGCCTCGCTATATGCAACAATCTCATCGGATGAGAGTTTTTCCAACTCCCTAAGCATCTTCTTACAACCTATGGTATCTGAAGCCATACGATTTAGTTCAAGACGTGTAAGCATGGTTGCCCTACATATCTTCTCCATAGCTGCACGTTCTTCACCTTTGGTCTTTGGCAGCAACTTGAGCAACTTATTGTGGAATCTAGTAAAATCATCGGAGGGAAGATAGGTTCGAGCTGCAACAGGAACACCTTCGTACAAGGACAAATGCTCTTGATTCTTCTCAACCATATTTTCCTGCTTTACTATAAAATCGAGAATAACATCACCAGTTACAGGATAATTCTGTTTGCAGAAATCTCTCAGTAATGGGCGCCAATCAACATCTGGATTGGAAAGTAAGGAGGCCAAAACATACGTCTTTAACTGAGAAAAAGTACTATATTCATGACCACTTCCATTCAGGAAAACACCCTTCACACCTGCGTTTGCATATAGGCGTAAACGATGCTGGAAGATATTAAAAACGGGAAATGGCGTGAAATAATCATCAAAATTGTTGATATAATCCCAAACATAAATACGTTTTGTATATGAAGACCAACGGTTCAGGAGAGCCATGAAATCATCCTCTTTAGGCGTATAACATGAGCTAAGAGGGAAAAAGATGGCACTAATAAGCACTCCTGCATTTTCAGGCAAAGGGGTTTTCGGCAAACTACATGTAGTTCTATAATAAGAGATAAAAAAATAGTGCATCGGGAACTGCTTTGTCAAACGGTTTAGCAAATAATATACTGCCCCCGAAGCATCGCTCGCAGTGTTACCACATTCTATACACTTATTACATAAACATACAACGGAATTATCATTGGGAAGAATCGCAAAACGCATAGGTTTCCCCTTACCATAATTAGTCTTAATGTATTTACAAATGTATTCAAAGAGCGCTTCTGATGAGAAACAAAACTGGTCGCGGTTGACAATCTTTCCACTCTTGGCATACACATTTGACGATGGCTTCTCGGGCAAGACAACAGATAGGTTATGCCCCCATATTCCCCAATCACTATCTATATTGTTAAGATTCAAAGCAATACTCCCTTCAGGAGATAATTTTGGAAGATAAACTTCTTTGTATTCAAAGGGAGAAAAATCAGTATTCTGTGTTACACGGGTACACCCCACTAACAGAAGTGCAAATAACAGCATCACGCTGTCAATCTTGCAATTATTCTTCAAAAAGTTCAAACAACAGATTTTCATGATAACAAATTAAAAGGCTAGATGAAATTGCAGTGTAACTGAGTAAATGTTTCTATATGAACCTATCACCTCGTTATTACGCATATAAGGATTGTAACAGGTATTCCAACTACCAGCGAGCCCCAAACAGAGGTGACGTGAACATAAGTATTGGACATCAAAACCAACCATGGCATTAGTATGAGAGACATCCTGCAAAGCTGTCTGCTCAAAGAATGTCAACTCTGGGAAAGAACCAAAACCAGTAACCAGGGATACTGAAGTAACATTGTCATTGTTAATAAAGAGTTTCCCCTTAAGACCAACATTGTAATATAGGCTACTTGACATAATGGTAAAATCTGTATTTGCCGTCACTCTAATTCGTTCCCACGCTTTTTCAACAGAAGGGGTAATAAGAAACAGATTAAATTCATCCCTTGAAACCAAACCTGTATTATCACCTCCTAGATAGAGATATGTAGGCGATGTCTTTCGATATCCTATACGTAACGATGGCGTCCATCCCTTTGGAGCAGAATAAGTAGCAGACACGTTTGCACCAAACCTGTTGAAATAACGGGTAGAGATAGCTGCATTTATCATGCCACTCCATTTTTCATTAAAGACATGTTCCCATTGTCCCATAAACTCCAATCCAACTCCACCTGTTTCCTGTTCCCCTGAGGAACGATATCCATCAATGCCCTTATAATTTATCTGTCCAGTATAAGTATTGCGTTGACAAAGCCTTGAATATGAGACAGAGGCAAGAGAATACAGATGAGCTATTGTAGATAACGTCTCGTCGTGAGCATCATAGAATGCACTGGTATAAGTGGCATCAACTCTATTCTTACAGCCTTTGAAACCTAAATAGCGCATGTGACGTATATAATCCTCCTGCTCAGCATTACTGGGATTATAGTAACGTTGCTGATATTCATATGCTTTGTCAAATTGTTTCAAGTACTCATAAGCAATCCCCTTGTCATACAACAAGTCCTTGTTTTCCGCATCATAAACCAAGGCCGAGTCTATCACCTGAAGTGCGACGTTAGCTATTCTGTTTTTCAACAACTGAGTAGCCCACTCGTGGCTAATACCAGTATAAGCAGCAATAAGTTGCGGACTAATATACTCACCCGTTTTCTTTCGTGGACTAAGCAATAGCAAAGCTTCATCTGTTTTACCTTGTTGCTGTAATGATACCGCCTGTTTAACCACAAAGTACGGAACATTTGGATACAATTCATAGCCCTTTGCAGCGTACTTGTAAAATTCCTCATCTCGTTTCAGCGTCTGACTCATATTAATAAGACAACGCATAGCCACTTCACTACCAGGAACAACCTCAAGAAGTGCCAAAGCCTCACTGAAAGCCTCTTCGTAACGTTCTTCGTCAATAAGAAATTTCAATCGATTCCCAGCAAAATCCTCATATGCTGAAGCAAAACGTTTTCTGTACGAAGGGTTCTTCTTTGATGACTCAACAAATAATTGATGTGCCTCCTGCTGCTTATTAAGGTGACCCAAAACCGTTATTTGTTTTGAAATCGCAGCCGGCCACGTTTCAGCAGTGTCAGGCAGAAGTTCTAAGAGCTTGTTTAAATGCAAATAAGCATCTTCCCACTGCTCTGATGCAAAATCGTAGTCCGAGAGCTGCAACATCATATCTGCATAAGCCTCCGAAAGTTCCTCGTCCTCTGGATTCGTTTCATACAATTCTGTAAGAATCCTTAGACAGCGTTTTTCGTTTCCAGATTTCTTTTCTAACACATATAACTTCATCAGATGTCCAGCTGTACGGCCATCTAACTTCATTGCTTCCTCTATATAAAACCTTGCATCAACATAATAACCTCTAGTCAGAGAGGTGTTAATGAGATATGTCAGCGCATCACGATCGTGTGTTGCCAAATACAGACGTCCGTTGGCTTCATAAGGATCATGCATACGAGCATCGGCTGCTACTTCAGCCAACAAGTCGTTATATGCACTGCTTCCCAAATTCTTACTTTTGACAAAAGCAAATGCCTGAGTATAAAGACCAAGGTCTGACATAAGCCCCACCACCTTGTTAATAAGCTCCTGATCATTGGGGAAATGTACAAGGCCTCTATTTGCAGCACCAATGGCTTTCTCAAATTCGCCCATCTTTATGTAAGTACCAACAAGCTCAAGATAATACTCACGCATCATGGGATCCTGATCAATCCATTGTTCCAGATTATCAGCGGCTTCACGTAAAGTACTTCTTTTTAAGACCCTGTCCCAATTCTCGTGATTGTGTCTTCTAACATCTGCCACCACAACAGAATCATTCGGATAGATATGAGCTAAACGTTTCAAGGCTGCATCTGCCTCAACATCATTCTTCAATTTTCTATAAAAAGAAATCTTACGACGCCACAAATCCCGATCATATGGCTGGAACTCCAACAACTCATTTATATAACAAATGGCACTTGAATAATGTTTCAGTTTGTCCTCCACATCGACTAGAACACGTTTGGCTTTAAAATGCATGTCGTTTGTCTGAGTGGCCCTTACCAGATTATATCTAGCCTCATTCATATCACCAATCACGTAATAGTATCGACCATTTAGGTATCGTAAATCAGGGTCGTCTGGATACTCCTTCAATCCTGCATCAATCTCACGCTTCGCAGTATTCCATGCATTAGAGTTCACATACCCCTCTGCACGATGAACATAATAACGCGGCGTATGCATTATATTCTGGGCTTGCACCATAGAATATGATGCCAACAGAAATGACAACAGGACAAGTATATGCTTCATTCTCATGATTTTTTCTTTTTAACACCTTGACGCTGAATGGGTTTCCAAACAGATGTCTGATTGCTTATAAACTGCCAGTAACCTACATTCGAGCAATATGTAATGATAGGATGATAGAAAAAAGGTTCTAGCAATGTTACCATAAGCAGTTTAAGATAACTTAACTTAGTATTCTTCCATTCAACAGCCTTTGCAGAGTAATCAAAGAAAATTACAAATGATGCCATAAAAACGGAGAAGATGTATATCATTCCGAAAAGAATAATTGCAGAATCCCAGTTTACACCACCTGTAAGAATAAGCCAAATCATGAACAGAAAACCCGTCAACTCCAAAACAGGTGCAATAAACTCAAAGATGAAAATGTACGGCAAGACAAAAGATCCAATTGGACCATAACGTGGATTAAAGAAAAGCTTCCTATGATTAGAGATAATCTCAAAAAGACCGCGTGCCCATCTAATACGTTGGCGACATAATGTTTTTACCGATCCTGGGCCTTCTGTCCAACAACATACCTTAGGAACCTGAGCCAAACGGAAATCTTGGCCCGTATTCTTCATGTATGTTACCATACGAAGCAACATATCAACGTCTTCAGCCATACTAGTGGGATCGTAACCTCCAGACTTCACTGCAACGTCAGTATCAAACAAACCAAAACCTCCAGAAATATTAGGTAAGGCATTAATACAAGACCATCCTAACTTACTGATAAGGAAAGAACGCAAATATTCCAACTGCTGGAACATCGGAATCAATGTATTTGGAACAGCGGCCTCAACCACCCTACCGTCTTCTACAATACATCCGTTACTCATCAACATGGTAGCACTTACACCAATCATAGGCCTGTGACTATTCACGACTAGCCACATCATACGATATAAGGCCATTGGCTCAATGATACAGTCCACATCAGTGCAAACAAAATATTTATTGCTGCAAACATTAATACCGGCATTAGAACCATCAGCCTTTTTTCCTCCATGTTCCTTATCAACGACAACTAATTTACTATATTTCTCTTCTGTTGATTTCAACACACGTTTAATAGGCTTTGACTGCACCTTCATAGCAATATCATACGGAACTTCAACCAAGCTATATTCGTTGATAAGAAGTTCCAGAGTGCGGTCTGTACTTGCATCGTTAACAATGATAATCTCAAAGTTGGGATAATCAATGTTCATCAGTGAATTCACGTTATCCAGAATGGTTACCTCCTCGTTAAAGGCCGGCGCAATAATAGATACTGCCGGTGTTAGTGGAGATCCTTGCAAAAAGTATTTAATGGTCTCATCATCAGGAATATTTACACTAAGATGCTTTTGGGCTCTATGGCTCATAATTACCAAATACATGTAGCTGACCATCAGCATCATAGTATAGAAAAAGATCAGATAACAGAATATGTAATATATCAAAATCCACATAAACCTCTTCTATTCAAATTACCCGTTATATATAGTTTCCACAGAGGGATGGTAAGCCTGTTCCTTATCAAGACGTATCCTCTCTAATGTAATAGGATTCTTAAAAAAGTCAAAAAACTTTTTGTCTTGTTCTTTGGCATTCTTCTCCAATTCATAAAACATAGCACGTCCTTTTTTCCCATAATTGTACATACACCTAAGAGCTTCAAAGCGAACGTGCGGATTAGTGGTGTTTCTATATCCTTCCAATAAAGCACCAATGCCCTTACCTGTAGCAAAACGGGTCAGGGCATGCATAATAGCGACCTTAGTATCATCGGGCTGCGTTAACAAAGCATCAATTAGCAAATCTTCTCCTTCTGTATAGTGTAGATAGCCCCATGTACGTGATATTTCTTCAATAAGTTTTTTCTTTCTAGTCTGAGTTGTATAAAGTTTTGTAAGTTGACCGCAATACTCTAATTCGTCAAATCTCCTCATCAAACGAACAAACATACATTGAGAATGTTCATTCTTCTGCAAATTGGCCCATCTTGCCAAATTAGGTAATTTCAAGCCAGCTCTTCTACGACGCTGCAAAGAATATGCCAACTCCATTTCATCCTTAATACAACTATGCTTATCAAAGAAGTCGGTTTCAAAGTAATCTAAATCAGTATCAGAACTAAGCATAATATTAGAGTACATAGCCAAACGCTGAACGCTCAAGTATTTAGAGCTAAGCAACTTATTGATGACCCAAGTACTAATGGGCAGTTTGAATGTTCTGATTTTACTCATAGCATCCGCCTTTTTACTAGTGCTCCTCAGACTCACTTCTTTTTCCAAGAATTCAGGAATACCGAACAGATAAAGCACTTCTGTAATATTCTCTCTGTTTGTATAATCGGCACGCTCCGTAATGAACTTCTGATAGAAAATTTGTACAAAAACTTCCTTTTCACGTCTGTTCTTCAGAATCTCCTTACCAATACGCTCATGAGGGATGTCGAAAACATCCGCAATCTCATATTTGGACATCTTCTTCTGTGCATCAGCAGAAAACATATAGTCCATTTTTTCACCATATTTTCTCTCAAACCTACGATGAATTCTGTTCCAATGTTTTCTCTTGAGCGAAAGACTGAAAAGAGCGATACCCATAATCAACATTAATACAGCACACAGCACCGTCACCAATACTGCGACTTTGACCTCAGGCGGATAATCGGCAAACATATTTATAGCATACTGCAAATAATATGTGCTATATGCCATAAACAAATTAAAATAATATTTTAATACAGAAACAGAGTTCACCTTTTGCCAATGTTTATCATTTGTCAAATCGGTCAAAACCGTTGACAAATACAAAAGTATAGAAATCTTTTAATACAACAAAAGAAAGCTCGTTCTTTTTCTGTTAAAAATACTTTATATTGCTCACAAATAGTTATTGTAGCGTTAAAATATAATAAAAATCAGGGGAAAACAGTATCTGAATTAAAAACTGGGAACAACAGAATTGCATAAATTGTAGGACAATTCATAACTACTTAGTCAAGAACTTTTTTGACGTTCCATCATAACAGCGTATAATATTCAACCCTTTAGGAACATTAAGTTTCCTTCCCTGTAAATCATATATTGCTTCAACAGAATCACACCAACGAGGTGTATTAATAGTGACCTGCAACTCAGGATGTAGAGAAACCTCACAACTAAGAAGCTGATCATAAACCATGTACATGTCTGGAGCCATAGAGTAATTGTCTAAGAAGTTGTATTCGTCAGCAAAATTTGCAAGTTTATAACAACCATTTACGGAAGAAATCTTAACAGACTGCGGTCTGGGGGATAGGGAAAAAAAGCTGCCTAAGGTACACAAATATAAACCTGTACCAATGTTGTAAATATAATATTCGTCAAACATTTCTGAACGCAAAATTAGCCAATTAGCACATGGATCCATAGCATTCTCCTTCCCATCTTGCACGAACTCTGTTACATCATTATTCATAGTACCATAAAGTACAGCCCCTCTTGATGTGTTATGTAACTGATAGCATCTTGACGTATTGATATTCTGCAACTTACCGACAACGCCAAATTTTAGAGACTGGACATTTGCCAACTCTTCAAACGCAGCCTTCAATGCCTCTACATCAGAACAATCCCCATCATTATAAACGTTAATCATCCGTTGTAAATCAGCTGACCTATAGCCTCCCAATCTGTCCGCATTTTGTATAATTTCACGGGCACTTTTTATCATATTATCCAAATTGTATGGACAAAGAAACGTTATCTCATTGATGGCCATTACTTCACCACCATAACTGGAGACAATCTCAAATTTAAAATATCTACTGGAAATTTCTTCACCAAAATTAACTTCGGGGTTATTCACGTTAGCAAAAGTACCATACTTACGCCTTGTCCAGTTTTTTCCGTTGTCCGAAGTAGACAAACGGTATATTCTGGCCCTGTAGGCCGATTCGCGTTCCTGATACAAAGCAATACCAGAAATGGTAGTATCTTTTCCTGCATCTAATATAATATAATGCGGGAATGATATTTTAGAGGGTTTCCACTGCGAATGCCAGTAAGTAGACTTTCTTCCATCCAAGGCTTGTGCAGCTCTTCCATTGTCACCTTCCCCCTCGGTTTCTTCGTCCGAGAACGCCAACAACTTCATGCATGTCATGTCAATCTTCCGAAATGAATCAAATTTCGTTTCCGCCTGTGTTTTCTCATCCCTACGAACGGCCTCATCCACACGTGCCGTAAGTGACTTTATATCAATAGTGTCCACCCACGGCATACTCTGTGGCAAGGGCAGAGTCTTTGCACTGTCTTGAACATTACCAAAGCCACCTGACTGCAGATAGAAGCAGTTGTCATATAACTTGGTAACACCATGCCCATAGTCTTTACGAGAGAATCTAGTCCCATCATTTTGAGTATGTCCAAAATCTACCACGTTTCTTGCGTACCACTTACCCGAAGCCATAGATCGCATAGCAGCATTACGGTAATATGCACGATGAACCAGTTCTCCTCCTACATCATAGAAATTTTCCAAAAAAGCATAGAAACCGCTATAATAATGGTTGCGCCCACTCTCACGTAATGTAGCCATATAGTGCCACTGAGAATCATCTTCATTCTTATACCAACAGCTCACTAATGTATTCTGATAGCTAACCACCGAGTCATTTCCTTCATAATCCTTGAGTGTTACTTGCACCTGCTCGGGACGAGCATTCCACAGGAATTGCACCCATTTACCTGGTGTCCACCAGCTACCATCCATCAGTCGGGCACTGCTTCCCGTTCCTTCTGAACCAAAGCGAACGCCAATAACATCTTTTCCCTTATCTACGACACCAGATTTAAGGTATTCCGGCATGGCAGGATCCTTGTCTAAATCACCATTATCCCATACAGAGAAAAGGATAGGACGCGTCCAATTGTTGTTTCCGCTATATATTGATTGGAAACCCGAATAACCCCCATCTGTACCAATTACCATAGCATATGTGCTGGGACGCTCAAATGCAGGCGGAATCATAGCCTCTTGATAAATCCAATCATAAGACTCACCTGCAGGAGCATTCTCATCTGTGCTGGAATAAGTAAACAAATGAACGCTGGGAGCCATATAGATAGGAGAATCACCAACAGACAAGGACGACTTACGTTGGAAACGCAATTTGGTAAACTGAGACATTGTATTACCCCCTTGGGGACTTGTTATCTCAAAGCGATACCATGTGTCAGTCTGAAAGGTAAAGTCCGGCATAATCTCCAACGTCTGCTCTGCAGACGCCTTACATTCCAACTGACTTGTATGTTCTGTCATGACCTCGCCTGTACTAGCCTTTACAACACGTAAGTTAAAAGTCACCGTCTTTCGTGCTTTTGAAGTAAAAATCGCATCTGCTCTTACGTGACCACGAGGCACACGCAAACAATACACCATTACTGTCTTGTCATTGGTAGGCCAATTGATGTATGTGTCGTTACGAGAAACACCAGCATACTGGCCATCTAGTTCCATAAACACACGGCCGCCCCATATTTCATCGACAGTCTTATTGTACGTTATATCTTGCGACAACAACGTTGTTGCAAAAACAAACAGAAAAGCAAGAAGACATCTAACTTTCATGTAATACTTTACCAAATATCCTCTGGTTCGCTTGGATTATCATATACTTCTTTGGGAACATATTCAAAGTAATCCATATAAAACTGTCTATCCTCTAAATCAAGTACAGACTTAAACCTAATATAATAATTCTGATAGGGGGACAAATACGCATTCACCATAATACGTCGCGTCATATAATGAAAGGTACGGATAGAAGTGCTACTACCCAACTGGTTACTCCACAGGTTAGGCGCCTTCATAAATCCTTTTGTACGCATACGTTTGGCAACCTCATCGTTATACTCTTGGTCTTCTGTGTCATCTTCCCAACCCACGCCAGAATCTGTGGTAACGGCACCATCGCGTTTTTCTTTTCCGCCTAAACGGAGATCCATAGGAATGCCTGCTGCAGGCAACATATTTGGGTCAGTTCCAAAATAAACCTGTGCCATAGAACGCACACGTGAACCCGTGGCAACACCAAATCTAATCTCATATTGTCCTGCACGTGGAACTGGAGGTAACTTTATAGTAAAGTCATAGCGACCAATGATATTAAATTCATCGCCCTGCAAATTATGCCAACTACGCATATAACCAGAAAAATAATAGAAAAGCGTACCATCATTAATATCGACATTTTCAATGTACGGATAATTGGTTGGGATACCTCGAGAGGTAGGAGCTCCAAATGTATAATATGCACGAGGAGCACGCACATCGTTGGTCATTAACTCTGGCATCATACATCCGGCATCAATACGGATACGCTGACTTGACATCGTATTCACTACATTCTGAGACCAGCATAACAGATGCTCGATAGGATAAACAATACCGTTGGACACACTGCTATTATCTGTACCTGCCTCGGTATAAGTAAGCACCTTTATACCTTGGTTCTCATCGGGAGCACTGGCTTTACCACTCAAAGGGAAGAAATCACCACTTTCATGGTAATCGTTCACATTCTCCCTTGACTTACCAAACCTTCCAACCCCATTCCTCAATACAGGGAATCGGTTTAAATAGATACCTTTACTTTCATGACTTTCATATGTCTTTAGCAAACGAGGTAATCCCATAGTCTGATAAAAATCACAGATGGGAACTGTAGGGCTTCCGCCCTGTGTATAGTTGTATCCTAACTCATTGTAGTGAATGACCAATTTCTCACGACCTATACGCTGGGGCAACAGATGATACGTAACAAATTGATTCAGATAGTTCATCTGCTGCATGTGGTCTTCGTCAAATGTTGTTCCCTCAATATGGTCAAACAACCCACTCTTCTGCAAATACGCACACACATCTTTAACAGTTATCTCTTCCACAGACTTGCCTAATGTCTCCTCCCAGAAGTGATCCGTTTCAGCAAACATTGTAAAACCGTAATAACGATGTGGCGGGATAGTACCATCCTCTGCATCAGATGAACGCTTAGGAAGGTCTATCACACCGCCCGTAAGATAAAGGCGCTCCCATGTCTCATCACGGAAGGCATTAAGCGTATCTACTAAACCGCATGCTATCACCAACTTAGACATCACACTATAACCACTCTTTGGTTGAGATGCCCATTGGGTAATAAAGTCACCCAAACGGTCATTGCTGGGAGCAATTACGCCCTCTACCTGATGAATATAGCCATTGGTCAATGTAATACCACGGTTCCGTTTATTAACCGATACTAATCCGTTTATGCTGATGCTGTCAGGATCATTTTCATTGTAAAAAACACGAAGTTTTCGGTCATTCATATTAGAGAGACCAAATTCATGTTCATGATCAGGAAAATCTAGCACATCAAACGCAGGCTGATCCCCACTATCCAAAATGCTATTAAATACAATTACCCGGGAGATACTATCCAAATCATTCTGACAAGCAAAACCATTCCAAGTGGGTTCTGTGATTAAACCTTGCGCACAAAGCGTATCAAGGTATATCTGTATTGCATCATTGGTTGGAGCAAATACGGTATAATGTCCTCGTGCAGATAACAATTGCCCAACTGTTGTGTTGGACACCTCACTCACATGTACTTGTTTGAGAAGAGTAACGTATTCACTATAGTACTCCTTACTCTGCAAGTATTGCATAATGTTTTTATCAGTAAACACGTACCTAGCTGACGTGTCAACATACTCTGTGCAGGCCACAAATATCGCAGAAAGAACTGCAATCAAGAAACATCGTTTCATATATATTAGATTAATTAGTTTCGTAATGTTTTTAGGCTTGTAGCATGCAAATATATGAATTATTGAAAAACGAGCAAAAACATTTTCCATTTTTCTTGCTGTAAAGAAACAACAACATTGTTATGGATCGAAAACGACAGTAGAAAATTATGCCAAGACTTCCCTGCAATAAAAAAAACTGGTTGATTTCTCAACCAGTTTGACTTTGAGCGGAGAGAGAGGGATTCGAACCCCCGGTGCCTCTCAGCACGCCGGTTTTCAAGACCGGTGTAATCGACCACTCTACCATCTCTCCGGACTCTCACTTGAGAGGCTTTTGGTCTTAAAGCGCTGCAAAGGTATGAAGTTTAAACGAGACTGCCAAAATTCTAAAGCATTTTTTTAGACAAATGCTGAATTTTGTGCTCGATCGTTTAGCGCAGGACTCTCAATTTGCCATTAGTAATGTACAAACCCTTCTTAATTTCTGAACGTCCAACCCTTCTACCAGACAGATCATAACAGGCATTATCCTGACTGCTAAATCCTGAATCACGGATTTTCCCTATATTATCTATCACAGAATCAGACAGGAACTGGAACCAGTTCAGGGAAAATAACTTCACACTGGTGCTTCCTGTTGCCACCATATATATATTATGTATGCCTGAAAGCGGAGCATCCAGTGTCTTAGTATAACTCTCCCATGCATTGATTCCTGCCTCACCGTCGGCACTCGATAGCGTACACAGCAATGTACCCTTCTCTTCGTCTGGTGCATCGGCATAGATCTTCAGTTTCGAGGTGGAAAGCATAAAGTTAGCACGTACTGTAACATATTTGGCAGAGTCCGTACCGAAATCAACGTTCTTGTATCCTATGCTATTTGTATTCTTCATATTAGACACCTCGCCAGTTCCATCATCACTATTACCGCTGTGCAAAACATCTGCATTCTTTATAAAGAAGAAATCCTCCGCCTGAATGCATTCATAGGCATTATGATGTTCCACCACTCCCGGATGGGCGTTAAAGGCAGCAGACAGACAAGTGCTGTTACCGAATGCCTCAAAGGTTTTCAGCTCATCGCCTTCCTGATGTTTGTAGTTCTCCTCCGACTTGGTAAGCCATGCAGAAGAGGTAATGCCACCCGAATTACGGTTGTTCCAGGCATGATAAGCATTCTTGGCCAACCATTCGTAATACTCTGGGGCATTCATGTCTTCGGCATACCTGCGGATATAGCGCATCAGAATACCCTTGAACCCGCATAGGTCTCCCCTAACCGTCTGGCAGACTTTAATAATGCCATAGCTGTCGGCAAGATTCTTCACTGTCCACTTAATGATGGCATCGGCATCGGCCTTAAACATAGGATCCTTATAATAATCGTACAGCATAAGGGCTGCACCCAGACAAGTTCCCTGGTTGTAGGTCGAAGCCCAGTAATTATATGATTTCTTTTCCTGGTCGTACGAATCCCACACCTTACCCGTTGGTTTTCCGCCAGAAAACTCATATAATTGCTTGCGGTTGGCAAGGTATGTCTTTTTGGCCTTCTCGTAATACGACATATCGGCTGTTGCAATAGCCAGATAACAGGCACAGACCGAAGCAGGTCCGTTGATACATGCATTGGTTCCCAGTCCCGAGTTATGCTTCCATTGTAAGAGGTCGTTTCCATAACAGTCGGCACGCTCAAACATACCATTGAAATTATTCTTGGCTGTTGTGAGGTATTTGGTGGTTCCCGTCAACAAATAGGCACGAGTACAGGCGATACACATCCATGCAATATCGTCGTTATACTCATTGTACCCACTGACACCCGACTTATACCATGTGTTTTTATTTCGTGATATGAAGTTTGTATAGAGTTTATCGAACATAGTGGCATACTCCAGGTTGCCCGTCGTCTCATAGGCATCAAGGATTGTCTCGAACATCTCGGCATCTCCCCACCAGCCACCGTTATCAATACTGTATCCCGAACTCTGTCGCTTGTAATGACGATTCTTAAACTTAAGCATCATATCATCGCGCATTTGCTCCGAAAAACCATAGGAATCAGCACTCTCGTCCACCTCTATTTTCCACTCTATCTCCGCAGGATCAGCCGTCGAGGCGGTAAGAAGCATAACACCTGTCCCATCCGAAATCTCTGTGCTTGATGAGAGAGCATACCTACGCGTCTTGCTGATAAAGATATTATACTTGTTCTCCGCGCCCTCCACAGGAACCAATTCCCAAGCACCCCTGGTCAGATTTCTTGTTATCTGTCCCACAACAGCTTTGTTACCGGCTGATGAGAGGCCTCCCAAATAAAGTTGCGTATATACATTTTGTATAAAGAAAGTACCTCGGCCCGTATCCACAAGTTTCCATCGCTGGGAATGGGTGTTGGTTTCTGTCCAAAGAACAGCATTCTTGGTTGCTTCAAGCGATGAGTTTTCCACCATCAGCGAACGACCGCCCCTAACAAATCTGACGACCTGTCCGTCCTCAAGGGCAAATATGGTCACACTCACGCAAAAAAAGAGGAAAAACAAAATTAGTTTTTTTGAAAAAACAGACATAGTTAATAATTTTATTTTGGTTATTAATTAAACATTTAACGTTTTACATCGTGTACAATATCCTTTCCCATGCATCTTGGCTCCGCATCGCCCACAGATACAATGCGCTCGGAAGTACCTCATATACCTCCATACGAACGACACGCAGAAGACAAGGTATAGCAGATATCCCACCCACCCCAGAACAGGTTGCGAAAACACCATATAGCATATTACGCATACGCCCAGCAAAGAGAACAGATACAATATAGCCTCTGGTATGGGCAATAGGCTGAACACCTCGTCAATAGTGGCAATAATCAGAACCACCAGCAACCAGATGCTGGCAATAAAAAGGGCAAGGATAACCGGCAAGTCAAAGGGGTTAAGCGTAGGATGATAATAATACATCACCCACGTCTCGGGTATCAGACGCTGTATACTCGCATACAAGACAGCCGAACTGGACAGCGTAACCGTCAGCAGGGTTGGATAGAACGAGCTGATATCCCTAAAGAAAATCACATAGAAATGATAGCGTCTGGTTTGTCGCCACACAAAAAGCATCAGGACAGAAAAGACGACACCAAGGAAGTACCACAGATGGCGCTGGCTGAACAGATAGATGAACTCCGAAATCGGATCGTCCGGCACAACACTCGCCAAGAAATCGCTCTGGTGAATCCAGCCCTGTGTGAACTGGTCACGTGCCACTTTCACCCACACGCTATCTATTGAATCCTCTGGGATAACCACTATCTGGGCGACCACCAGCGGATCGTTGTAACGCAACATAATGCTGTCCGAAAGCGTATCTATGGGCATATTATGGAGCGGTTCCTCCGTCTGCAGTCTCAACGAGTCTGCTGCAAGGTTGAAGTTGTCATTCACAGCATAAAGGGTAGCCTCATCAGCTGGATAATAACAAGCCGAGAGTAACACCAAAGCCATAAAAAACAGACAAACCTTACGCATGCAACACTTTCATTTCACATTTCTTACAATCAAATTCCAGCCGGAAACGTCTTCCGTCCTTCGAACAGAGAAAATAGGGCTCCTCGTATGGACTCTTTACCCGATGCTGGCGAGGACACCATCCCATCTGATAGCGAAGACAGAAACGGCACGTCATCAGGGGCTGTTCTTCAGCCAGCCTGCCTGACACCTCCAGGGCATTGACTTTTTTTGCTTCACAACCACCTGACACGAACTCCAGGGAAAGGCGGTTACTGATATTAAAGTCGAAATCGGCAGTTGAGCCCGGGGATATCCTTTGCTGCGGCCTCCGAGCCTCTTCTCTGGCCATTCCATTATCGTCCGAGAGCTTTTCTACCAAGCTGCGACGCCAGTCAGCTAACAGGCTGCGGGGAATAAACCAAGGCTGCGTAAAGCATATCTCTACTTCATCTGCACAATAGATTGTGGCACCCAACTTTCCAATTACCTCTTTGATGCCTGCCGTCTGGTCAGTACGGGCCATCTGGTGTTCTGCCTCAAAACGCATGGAGCAGATTTTTCCATCCTGAGCCTGCGCTTTCAGTTCAAAACCATCTTCTGTCTCTGTTAGCGTAATGCTAAGAGGAATCTTGCGGACAGCAGTCTTACGAGCCATAATCTTCTCCCACTGCTGGTCGTAATTACGCCATAGGGTATCTCCTTTCTTCACATCGGGCATCTCGGCAGGATACAGGTAGTTTCCCTCCACCCTGTTCACCCTGAACCCCTGCAACTGACCTTGTGCATCCAGGAAGCACAGACCGTCGCCGTTACTGAAGGACGTTGTGCCAGCTACGATGATGCATCCGTGTCTAACCTCCTTTACGTGTCCAACCACTTGCCCTCTGCTTTTGGGTGTATCAGGCGAAGCCAAGTCGTCTGTCCTGTCATGCAGGAAATAGTTGGTGAACCCACGTGCAAAGCTGCGGGCAGGATCAGGGGTGAAGAAAAACTCTTCCACGCCCATCGAGGAACGTTGGTATTCCTTCCTCCGGCGCAGGATAGCGTCTATATGTTGGCGATAGTAAGCCGTTATGTTCTTGACGTACGATACATTCTTTAATCTTCCCTCTATCTTAAAGCTCCTTACGCCCGCATCCATCATTTCCTCCAGATGCTTGCTGCGGTTCATATCGCGCAGGGAAAGAAGGTACTTATCTGCCACTATCGTCTCACCGTTATTATCTTCCAACGAGAAAGGCAGACGGCAGAACTGGGCGCATTCACCTCTGTTGGCCGACCTGCCGAAACAATACTCCGATGCATAGCACCTTCCGCTATACGAAACGCAGAGGGCTCCATGCACAAAAGCCTCAAGAGGTATGTCAGGAACTGCCTGATGGATTTCCTTTATCTGCTCCAACGAGAGCTCACGTGCCAACACAATCTGCCGGTAGCCAAGCTCTCTCAGCGCTACAGCTTTCTCCAGCGTACGATTATCCATCTGCGTGCTGGCATGCAATGGTATAGGCGGGAGGTCGAGCTTCAGCAAGGCCAGATCCTGCACAATCAGCGCATCGGCACCAGCGCGATACAAATCCCATATAAGGTCTTGCGTGTCCTGCAGTTCCGAGTCATACAGGATGGTATTGACCGTCACATAAACCTTAACCTTAAACTGATGAGCATACCTGCACAATGTTGCTATATCCTCCACCGAGTTGCCAGCCGAGGCACGGGCACCATATTTGGCGGCGCCTATATAAACGGCGTCTGCTCCATGGTCAACGGCTGCCAAGCCGCATTCCAGATTGCGTGCAGGAGAAAGTAACTCAATAGTTTTCAATGTTCAATTCTCAATGTTCAATGTTCAATGTTCAATGAAAACAACGGTAAACAGTAAACTAATTCTCAATGAATATCATTAATATCGTATGGTGTCTCCTGATATACATAATAGTTCAACCAGTTTTGGAACATCAGATTGCCATGGGCGCGCCACGTAACAAGCGGTCCTAATGCAGGGTCATCGTCCTTATAATAGTTATAAGGCATCTGAATGGGCAGCCCTTTGCCCAAATCACGTTTGTATTCTGTGTCAAGGGTGTTGGGCGAGTATTCCGAGTGTCCCGTAATGAAGATTTCCCTACCCTCGCGTGCCATCACCATCGATACGCCGCTCATGGGGCTCTCTGCAATAAGAGTCAGTTCGGGAACCTTCAGGATATCCTCCTTCCTCAGTTCCGTATGTCTGCTGTGAGGCATATAGAACACATCATCGAAGCCACGGAAGATGGGCAGCGTCTTATCCGAAGGATACTGAGGGAAGATACCGAACATCTTCTGGGGTAGCGGGTATTTGGGCACGCCATAGTGATAATACAGCCCTGCCTGAGCTGCCCAACAGATATACATGGTGCTGGTGACGTGCGTGCGGGCCCACGAGAATATCTCGCTTATCTCCTCCCAATACGTAACCTCGTGATAATCTAGGTGCTCAACGGGAGCACCGGTAATAATCATTCCGTCGAACTTTTCATTGCGCATCAGTTCAAAATCACGATAGAACGCCTTCATATGTTCTATTGGCGTATTCTTGCTGGTGTGCGCCTTCACCTTCATAAACTGGATCTCCAACTGCAAGGGGCTGTTCGACAAGATACGAATCAAGTCAGTCTCTGTTGTTATCTTCAGAGGCATCAGGTTCAGGATAACAATCCTCAGCGGACGGATATCCTGCGAATTAGCTCTCGAATCTGCCAGCACAAAGATGTTTTCGTTTTTCAGCAAGTCAATGGCTGGCAACTTATCTGGAAGTCTTAATGGCATCTTTTTCTTAAATTAAGAATTAAGAGTGAAGAATGATAAGCGAAGAATAAAATCTTCAACTTACCAGATGGTTACACGTTCTGATTTAGGTACGAACATGGGGTCCTTCTCTGTGATATCGAAGGCCTCGTACCATGCATCAATGTGAGGCAGCTGACCGTTTACGCGCCACTTACCCAACTGGTGAGGATCGCTCCTCACACGCTTCTGCACCTCTTCGTCACGTATATTCTGGGCCCATACATTGGCGTAAGCCAAGAAGAAACGCTGCTCAGGGCTGAAGCCGTCGATATCCTTCAGGGGAGCCTTTGCCGTAGCATTCTTGAAAGCTTGGAAGCTTACCATCAGGCCGCCGTGGTCAGCCATATTCTCGCCCAGTGTCAACGAACCGTTGGCAAAAAGGCCAGGCAGCACCTCTATCTTGTTATGGAACTCGCGCATCACACCTATACGCTCCTCAAAGCGTTTGGTATCTTCCTTGCTCCACCATGTTTTCAGGTTACCGTCCTTGTCATACTTGCTGCCCTGATCGTCAAATCCGTGTGTCATCTCATGACCGATAACCACACCGATGGCACCATAGTTAAAGGCATCGTCAGCGTTCATATCAAAGAAAGGAGGCTGCAGTATTCCTGCAGGGAAGCAGATCTCGTTGGTCGTGGGATTGTAGTAGGCATTCACCGTCTGTGGCGTCATAAACCACTCGTCCCTGTCAACGGGCTTGTTCAGTTTCGTCTTAATCATATCCTGAATCTCCCACTCGTTGATGGCCAGCATGTTTCTCAGGTAGCTGTCACCAATCTCCAGGCTGCTATAGTCCTTCCACTTGTCGGGATAACCAACCTTCACATAGAAGGCATCCAGTTTTTCGCGAGCCACCTTCTTCGTCTCGTCGCTCATCCATTCCTGAACATCAATGCGCTCGCCTAAGGCAACCTGCAGGTTACGTATCAGCTTCTCCATACGCTCCTTGGCTGCTGGTGGGAAGAAACGGGCCACATACAGCTGACCCAGAGCTTCGCCCAGACCACCTTCCACGCTTTCTACGGCACGCTTCCAACGTGGGCGGTCCTCGGTCTTACCACTCATTACCGTTCCGTAGAAACCGAAGTTCAGGGCACGGCTCTCATCATCTATGTACGAGGCAACCATATCCAGGGCATGCCACAGATACAGGTTCTGCAGGGCTTCCGGTGTCTCCTCCTTCAGGATACTCTCCACCTCGTGAATAGCCTGTGGCTGACCCACAATAACATTCTTCACCTCGCCAGCCTTTATGCCGAATACGCCAAAATAGGCATCCCAGTCGATACCTGCGAACTGCTCTTTCAGTTCAGCGTATGTAAACTTATTGTAGTTAGCTTCGGGATCACGCAGTTCCGTCATACTCTTGCTGGCTTTGGCGATACGTGTCTCTATGCGCAGCACGTCGTCACTGATACGCTGGGCATCCTTCTCCGAGAAACCGGAATGAACGCAAAGGTCGGCAATATACTTCCGGAAGGCCTTTCTTATCTCCTGTGTCCTGGCATCATCCTCAACATAATAATCCTTCTGACCCAGCGAGAGTCCGCCTTGCATAATCGTATAGATGTTATTCTTGCTATCCTTCTCGTCGGCGCCGATCCAGCTGCTAAACAAGCCGCTAACGCCCTGACGCTGCATGCGGGGCCAGACCTCCTTGAGCCAGTTCTCGGTAATCTCGCGCGAGCACTGATAGCCGTCGCAAAGCAGGAACTCCTCCAGGGCACCCCAGTAGTGCTCGTTCAGGTTAACACTGTCCATAGCCGAGTTGTAGAGGGCAGCAATCTTCTGCTCCACACTACCGGCCTTCAGGTCTTTCAGGTTCGAAACGCTGTCAATGATGTCCTGCAACTGCTTGATGTTATTCTCGCGCAAGACATCAAAACTGCCATACCTGCTGTATTCTGCTGTCAGCGGATTAGCCTTTTGCCAACCAGCGGTAGCATACATATAAAAATCTGTACCAGCCTGATAAGTACTGTCCATATTAGCCAGATTAATACCAGAACTCAACTCCTTGTTGCCCGTACAGGCAGAAGCCATTGCAGCAAGTAATACTCCCGTTAAAATGTAATTCGTTCTCATCATTGTATATTTTATTTTTCTTTATCTTATTTAATTCGTTAAGGATACCTTTTCGTCATTTCGATTTTTCAACTCTCAATTTTCAACTCTCAATTTTCAACTCTCAATTAAATTGAGCGGTTATCGGTTAGCTAAAGTCTAAAGCCTAGCGCCTAAAGTCTAATTCTCAATTTTCAACTCTAAACTTTCATAAGCCTTCTCCCACTCCTCTTCGGCCTCGGCCAGCTGAGCTTTCAGTTTACCATGTTTCTCATACAGAGCCACATCCATACTGCCTTCGGGGGTCGACAGCTGCGCTTCCAGAATCTTCACCGCAGCCTCCAACTGGGCCACATGCTCCTCGGCTTCCTGCACCGCCTTCTCCAGTTTCTTCCTCAGTCGGGATGCAGCCTTTTGCTGTTCGTAAGTCAAGGCTGCCTCCTTCTGAGGAGCCTCGGCATTGTCACCTTCCGGCTGGTTTCTCTGCTGAGACATAGCTGAAGTGTTTAATTCGCTAAGCTCGCTTATCTGTTTGGTTTTCAAGAAATCATAGATTCCACCCAGATGTTCTCTTACCTTGCCGTCGCCAAACTCATACACCTTTTCTACCAGCCCGTCCAGGAACTCTCTGTCGTGACTGACCAGTATCACCGTACCTTCAAAATCACGTATGGCATCCTTCAGCACATCCTTGCTGCGCATATCCAAGTGGTTGGTCGGCTCGTCCAGAATCAGACAGTTCACAGGCTCCAGCAACAGCTTTATCATCGCCAGTCGGGTACGTTCACCACCCGACAGGAATTTCACCTTCTTCTCGCTGGCCTCGCCGCCGTACATAAAGGCACCCAGGATGTCACGGATCTTCAGGCGCATATCGCCCTTAGCCACACGGTCTATGGTGTCAAAGACCGTTATCTCGCCATCCAGCAGCTGAGCTTGGTTCTGCGCAAAATAGCCAATCTGCACATTGTGGCCCACAGTCAGCTTGCCGTCATAGGGAATCTGCCCCATGATACACTTCACCAGCGTCGTCTTACCCTCGCCGTTACGTCCCACGAAAGCCACCTTCTCGCCACGCTTGATGGTCAGGTTAACACCGCTGAAAACCACATGTTCATAGCTTTTGGCCACATCCTCGCAGATAATGGGGTAATCACCGCTGCGCAACGAGCATTTGAATTTAAGTCGAAGCGCCGAGTTATCCACCTCGTCCACCTCTATGGGCACGATTTTCTCCAGCTGCCTTATCTTCTGCTGCACCTGAATGGCTTTGGTAGCCTGATAGCGGAATCGTTCAATGAAGGCACGGGCCTCGGCAATCTCCTTCTGCTGATTCTCCAAGGCATGCAACTGCTGCTCCCTTCGTTCCGCCCTCAGGTTCACATACTCGTCGTACTTAACCTTATAGTCGTATATCTTGCCGCAACTGATTTCCAGCGTACGGTTGGTAACGTTATTGATAAAGGCGCGGTCATGGCTCACCAGCACAACAGCTCCTGCACGCGTACTCAGGAACTGCTCCAGCCACTGAATACTCTCTATATCCAAGTGGTTGGTCGGCTCGTCCAGCAACAGCACATCGGGGTGCTGCAGCAACAGTTTGGCCAGCTCTATACGCATACGCCATCCGCCCGAGAACTCGCTGGTGGGACGGTCAAAATCCTCGCGCCTGAAGCCCAGGCCCTGCAGCGTCCGCTCCATCTCGGCATGATAGTTCATGCCGCCCATCATCTGGAAGTGCTCGTTCAGATGAGTAAAGCACTCCACCAGATGCATGTATTCCGCACTCTCGTAATCAGTCCGCTCGGCCATCAGGTTATTCAGACGGTCCAGCTCGGCCTGCATCTCATGTATCTGCGAAAAGGCCTTCTCCGTCTCCTCACGTACCGTACAGTTGTCCGACAGCACCATCACCTGAGGTAGATAAGCTATGGTAGTATCACGCGGAATAGAAACTATACCGCCCGTGGGTTCTTGCAACCCTGCAATTATCTTAAGCATTGTACTCTTGCCCGCACCATTCTTACCAACTAAAGCTATGCGGTCCTTGTCGTTAATGACATAACTAACGTTGCGAAAAAGAGGATGAGCACTGAATTCAACACATAAATTATCTATAGAAATCATTAAAAATACTAACTTTTGACCGCAAAGATACAAAAAATCCGCCTTTTTCCGACGATATTTTGTAAAATATAAACCTATGAATTGTTTTTTTCATTAACTTTGTGCAGTCGTCACGACAAAATTAACACATTATATACATATTTAAAACAACACTAAAATGAAAGTAAAGTATTATCTGCTTAGTATGGCTGCTATTGGCTTACTAACCGCATGTTCTGGCGAAAAGAAAGAGACATCTTCAACAGAAAAGGTCAAGACTGAGAAGGAAGCCGAGATTGACCAGCCAACAGGTGACGTATTTATCTATACTGGAGAAAACAGAAAAAGCAATACACAACCCAACAAGGCCAAAGTACTTATTAGCAAGAAACTGGGTAGTATCAACACTAACGAGTTCAGCGGTAATACAATAATGGAAGAAATCTGGATAGGTGATCAAGTACAGCATATTGCCAACGGCGCTTTTGAGGGATGTGCCAATCTTAAAAAGATTCACCTAGCAGGTCCTTTGCCCGTTATCAACGACGGAGCTTTTAATGGTTGCTCTTCATTAGAGGAACTCAAGGGGGACGTTTACACCATTGGAGTTGAAGGATTCAAGGGTTGTACATCACTTAAGAGTGTCGTTTTAGGCGAACATTCTTATTGGATTCGCGTAGGTGCCTTTTATGGCTGCAAGAACCTTAAGAAGATTATCCTAGGCGACACAATGAGCAAGCTCGAAGATGGTGCCTTCGAAGGATGTTCTTCTATGGAAGAGTTCAGCATCCCCAACGACTTCAAGAATCGTATGTTTGGCATGTTCTCCAATCCCGAGAAGTTCCGTAAAATTTATCTCTTAACCACAGAGTTCTACCCCATGCCAAAAAACTGCCAACCTAACAAGCAGTGTACACTATATGTACCTGATAACTTTGTTAGTCAGTTCCAATCAGATGCCGAGTGGAGTCAATTCGGCAATATCGAGCCCATGAGCAAGAGCAAATACTACACGGCTGAGGGTTTTATAAAATAACACAACAAAATAGGACAACAATGCCTGCTACCCAATCCCTAGGGTGGCAGGCATTCCTAATAATAAGGTTCTATCCTTTTCTATTGCATTCCCATGGCAAATAAGATAGTTTTTTTAGTATGTGCAATAGTCACGCTACAGGCTTCTGCAGACAACCACATACTAATCAACGAAATTCAAGTAGCCAACGTGGACATGTTTATTGATCCTTCATTTAACTATGGTGGTTGGATAGAGTTGTATAATCCTACAGAAGAAACGATCTCTCTGTCAGGATGCAAATTAAGACATACCGACTCAGAAGGCACACTCAAGGAAGAGAAACTGACCATAGCACATGGCACGCTAAATCCCCATGGTTTCCGCGTCCTATGGTTCGATCATAACAGCAAGGACGGCCATTATGGAAAGACGGCGGGACAGCAGATTCCGTTTAAGATGGATGCCGATGGAGGCATTGTGGAAATGCTGGATTCAAAAGACAGATTGCTGGATGCCATAGAATATCAACCCGCCATTACACGTTGCTCCATAGCCCGTATAACCGATGGCGGAAGCATATGGGGAATAACATCCGAACCAAGCCCATCACGTTCTAACAACCAGAGCACCTTTGCAGAACAACGTCTGACAGCACCAACATTGGAAACAAAGGGCGGTGTGTTTAATACACCGTTCACTTTCAAAATACCAATACCTACAGGAACAACGCTTTATTATACCACAGATGGTTCCACGCCACGTCCTGGCAAGAGTCTGGTTTCGCAAACAGGAATTTTCTCTGTAGACGAAACCTCCATTTTTCGATTTATGCTCACAAGAAAGGGTTACCTTAATAGTCCTGTGTTGACGCGCTCATTCATAAAACAGATGCATGACTATTACTTACCCATCGTGAGTGTGACAACACACCCAGATAACTTATTTGGCGATTCCATAGGCCTTTATGTAAATGGTGTAAACGGCATTTCCGGCAACAACAAGGCAACACCTATGAACCAGAACATGGACTGGGAACGTCCCGTTAACGTTGAGTACCTTATACCCCATCAAGGAACAGGACAATGGTATGAAGGTATGAATCAAGGTGCCCTGTTCTCCATTTTTGGTGGTTGGACGCGTTTCAACGATGGGAATGAGAACTTTCAGTATAAACCATCGTTCAAACTGAAAGCCGACAAATTATCCGATGGATTTAATTTCTACACCTATCCTATTTTTAAGGATAAACCTTACATCAAGAATAAAACTATACTCGTCCGTAACGGCGGACAAGACCAATATGGGAGAATCTGGGATGCCGTTATTCAGCAACTACTCATCAGTAGTGGCATCAACCTCGACTGTCAAGCGGCCCAACCGGCACACATATTTCTGAACGGAATTCCACTAGGCATGTTCAACCTGAGGGAAGCCAGCAACCGCCAATATGCTTATAGCAACTATGGAATCAATAGCGACGAAGTGGACCAATGGGAGAATGAATTTTCTGTTAAAGCCGGTACTAATGTTATCTATAATAACTGGTATAAACTAACGCAGCAACTTGCAGCAAAAGAATCAGAATCCGAAACAGGCCAACAATCTGAAACAGAGGCGGAAATAGAATCTTTGTGGAAGAAAATCGCTAACATTGTTGACATTGATGAGTATTGCAACTACATGGCTGCAGAGATATACATGGGCAACCTAGACTGGCTGCGTGGGGGGCTGAAGAATATTAAGGGCTTCAGATGCAACAAGGATGATGGCAAGATTCACATCGTAGTTTTTGATCTGGACGGATGTTTTGGAGACACAAACATGATAGAGCAAATATACCGCAAAGGAAGCGGCAAACAGGTAGAGATTTTCAAAAATATGCTTAGATATCCACCATTCAGGCAACAATTTATAGATACTTACTGCATGATGGGCGGTAGTATCTTCCTGCCAGAGCGATGCGTACCCATCATACGTCAATGGGAATCAAATATCACCCCTGCTCTTTCATGGGAAAAAAACGAGCCACATACAAGAGCCGACAAGTTGTGTAATGCACTTACCGACCGCGAAAATCAGCACGAAAAACGAATCAGCAGCCTTGTCTGTCAGTTTGGCCTAACCAAACAACTTAAGGTAAAGATAGATGCTACTACATCACTTGCTCGCATCCTGCTTAACGGGCAGGAGATACCCACCTCATATTTCTCTGGTACGCTATTTGAGAAGGCAGAACTCAAAGCCGTGATTCCCGAGGGTTACAAATTCCTAGGTTGGCAGGTGAACGGCAACATTGTTTCTACAGACACTCTACTAAATGCCATGAACTACGCTAGCCAAAATCCTCACATCACCTTGGCCCTACAACGCAGCAACAACATTTCACCAATTAGGATAAACGAAGTTAGCTCGGCCAACGACATCTATATCAGCGAATATCTAAAGAAAAGCGACTGGATAGAACTCTACAACACAACAGATGAGGCCATAGACCTTTCTGGCGTTTATCTAAGTGACAACCCTGCAAAAATCAAAAAGTATCAGATTCCATTTGGAACGGGAAATACAATCCAACCGCACGACTATAAAATTGTATGGTGCGATAATAAAGAGCCTATAAATCAGTTACATGCTACATTTAAGTTAGAAAACGCTAATAATGCATCTGTCATTATCCAAGCCGAAGATGGCTCATGGACAGACAGTCTCAGGTATCAGGCACAAGGGCGCTGGCAAAGCTTTGGCCGTTTTCCTGACGGGACGGATAATCTTGCGAATTTTGACCACATCACTATTGGAAAAACCAATCACATCAACACTCATTCTATCGTCATTCCCTTCGACAATCAGACTGGCATCAATCCAATTCAACAGCCACTGCAACGTCAGATACAATCTGTAGAGTACTACAATCTTGCTGGTCAGCAGTTGAAAAGTCCCAGTGGAGCTCGCATATATATCCGTCGTATTCTGTATGAAGACGGAACTGTGGTGAGCAAAAAGATAATCAAATGACAAACACACATAACATGATGAGATATAACAGGAAATAGTTGCCCCCCTTACCAAGGCGCCTAGTTTGCCATTGGAAATATAAAAGCAATAAATCCTTCGCGACCTGTTACCAGGAAAAGAGTTGTGGGTAGTAATCGCTGTGACAACAAAATAGACGGCAGCGACATAAAGAATGAGACAGCAATCTCACGGAACGATACCACAACGGAGAAAACGTCATATTACAACCTTGCAGGACATAGCATTAGCCATCCTCATCACTCCATATCACCCTCTATAATCAAGCGAGTGACCTCAGAAACAGCGTTGGAACGTATGGTAATAGTCTTTTGAAAATGTCCTGGGAACTTATCTGTTCCATTATAGGTAACGTCAATAACACCCTTAGCACCAGGCTTAATGGGTTCCTTGGTAAAAGTAGGAACTGTGCAGCCACAGCTGGCAATTGCTTGATGAATAACCAAGGGAGCGGTCCCTGTATTGGTAAACCTGAAACTGCACTTAACTATAGGATCATTCTTGCTGAATTTGCCGAAATTATGACGTAAGGTATCAAACTTAATCTCTGCATAGTTCTCTGCCTTGGTTACACCAGTCACTTTAACCTCGCTGGTATTTACTTTCTGCTTCTGTGTCTGAGCCTGAGCTACTGAAATCGTCAGTAGGCAGAAGGACATTATCAAGAGTTTATTCATCGTTTTAAATCAATTAAATTTCTGCAAATATAGCTTGTTTTTTGAAAATAGGACTCTCCAAGGTAAGAAAAGTAACATCTATACCTTATAATTTAAGATATTTTTGTACTTTTGCACATTGTAAAGTTGGCTTTCAAAAGTTGGAAAAGATAATTCTTGGCATAGACCCTGGTACCAATATCATGGGATATGGTGTACTGAAAGTGATTGATCGCAAGGCCGAAATGCTGGCCTTGGGCGTCATAGACTTGCGTAAGTTCGATGACCATTACCTGAAGCTGGGACACATCTTTGAACGGGTTAGCGGCATCATCACATCTTATCTGCCAGACGAGCTGGCCATAGAGGCTCCCTTCTTTGGGAAGAACGTACAGAGTATGCTGAAGCTGGGACGAGCACAGGGAACAGCTATGGCGGCGGCCATCAGCAAACAGGTACCTATAACAGAATACGCGCCCACAAAGATTAAGATGGCCATCACAGGCAACGGTAATGCCAGCAAGGAGCAGGTGGCCGATATGCTGCGCAGGATGCTGAAGATAGCGCCCGAGGAGATGGGAAAATTTCTTGACGCTACAGACGCCTTGGCTGCCGCCTATTGCCACTACCTACAGATGAACCGTCCACAGACTGATACGAAGTACCGCTCGTGGAAAGACTTTGTAGCGAAGAACATAAATAAGATTAGCGGTTAAATGTTAGCGGTTAGCGTTGAACAAATTGAGCGGGAACGTTAACGGGAACGATATAACAAGATGATAATTAAGATTGAAAACGGAATAACACGTCATCCTGGCTGGAGGATGGCAGAGCCCGTAAACATAGAAATACTGCAGGGTGAACAGATAGCTATCGCTGGTGATAACGCGGCAGGAAAGAGTCGACTGGTGGAGATTCTGAGCAGCCACTTTCCCTTGCTGATGAACGAGGTGAAGTACGACTTTAGTCCCAGTCCGCTAAAGATGGTTAGCGAGAACCTGAAATACATTACCTTTCGTGATTCGTATGGCGACAAGGACGGAACATACTACTATCAGCAGAGATGGAACCAGCACGACATAGACGAGAACACGCCCACAGCCGGGACACTCTTGCAGGAGACCTACAGGCAGGCTGATGAGAGCAAAGGGAGCGGCCTATCGGACGAGGCACGCCAGACGGCTCAGCAACAACGCACAAAGTTAAGAAATATCCTGACAGATATATTCCACCTCGAAGAGATGGCAGACAAGTACATCATCTCGCTGAGCAGTGGTGAGTTACGCAAATTCCAACTGGCCAAGACACTGGGCGCAGGTCCACGTGTGATTATCATGGACAATCCCTTCATCGGACTGGACGCCCAAACACGCGATTTGCTACGCGACCTATTGGAACAGCTGACAAGGGAGACGCACCTGCTGATTGTGTTGGTACTGAGCAAGGTGGACGACATACCCAACTTTATCACGCACGTCATACCTATCGAGGGCCTACACATACTGCCTAAGATTACACGCGAGGAGTATCAGCAGCAGTTGCAGCAGAAACCCCTGAAGCCGCTTTCAGAAGAGAAGCGCCAATGGATTCTGGACCTTCCACAGAAGGACCTGAGCAAAGAGTCGTTCTACCCCAAGGAAGGACAGGAGATACTGAAATTCAACGATGTAACCATACGCTATGGCTCGCGCACCATCCTGAAAAATCTGAACTGGACTGTCAACGAGGGAGAGAAATGGGCACTGAGCGGCGAGAACGGAGCAGGAAAGAGCACGTTGCTAAGTCTAGTCTGTGCAGACAATCCACAAGCCTACGCCTGCAATATAGAGCTGTTTGGCCATCGCAGAGGAACAGGCGAGAGCATCTGGGAGATAAAGCGCCACATAGGCTACGTAAGTCCTGAGATGCACAGAGCCTATCTGAAAGACCTGCCAGCCATAGACATCGTGGCAAGCGGACTGACGGACTCCGTAGGCCTATATACACGCCCACGGCCTGAGCAGCGAGAGATCTGCCTGAGCTGGATGAACATCTTTGGCATCAAGGAGCTGGCAGACCGAACCTTCCTGAAGCTGAGCAGCGGCGAGCAGCGTCTGTGCCTATTGGCACGTGCCTTTGTGAAAGACCCAGAGCTGCTGATACTGGACGAGCCGCTACATGGTCTTGACTTGCAGCAGCGACACTTGGTGAAGGAAATCATCAACACCTTCTGCAGTCGTAAGCACAAGACGCTAGTGATGGTGACACATTACAAGGAGGAGTTCCCGAAGTGCATAGATAAGAGTTTGTTTCTTAGGAAGAGAAGTTGAATTCTGTTTACCGTTTACTGTTTGCGGTTATCTAATTCCCAAACGACAAACTCCCCAAACGACCAATTTTCAACTTTTCTTTATATTCCGCACGCTTTTTCGCAACTTTGGAAACAACCTCGAAGGTACTTTCGCTCGGGAATAAAAATAAAAATATACTTTTATTTTGTATTCCGCTCGCTTATTTGTACCTTTGCAGGCCGAAAAGTGAAAAAGATGAATGTTGCAGTAGTTAAATACAACGCAGGAAACATATATTCAGTGATCCACGCCCTTCAGAGGCTTGGTGTAAACCCCATCCTTACAGACGACCCCGAACTGTTGCAGAAAGCAGACAAAGTGCTCTTCCCAGGACAAGGAGAAGCCAGCAATGCCATGCACTACCTGAGGGAACACGGACTGGACAAAGTAATAAAAGACCTGAAGAACCCCATACTGGGAATCTGTATAGGTCAGCAGTTGATGTGCCGCCACAGCGAAGAAGGCGATACCGATTGTTTGGGAATCTTTGATGCTGACGTGCTGCGCTTTGTGCCTCAGAAGCACGAAGACAAGGTGCCCCACATGGGATGGAATCAGTTGGAAGGTCCAAAATCAGAACTGTTCAAGGGATTCTGTGAAGGAGAGTTTGTGTATTTCGTACACAGCTTCTATGTTCCCGTATGCGAAAACACCATTGCAACGACTCAATACATCAAGCCTTTCAGTGCAGCCTTGCACAAGGATAATTTCTATGCAACGCAGTTCCATCCGGAAAAGAGCGGAAGCGTAGGTGAACGCATCATAAAGAATTTCCTGGAACTATGATAGAACTGATTCCTGCCATAGATATTATAGGCGGCAAATGTGTACGCCTGACCAAGGGTGACTACTCTACCAAGAAGGAGTATGGCGATCCCGTGAGCATGGCCAAAGAGTTTGAGCAACTGGGCTATAAGCGTCTGCATGTAGTGGACTTGGATGGAGCCAAGAGCAAGCATGTGGTGAACGATGCTACACTGAGGGCCATCAAACAGGCTACGAAGCTGACCGTTGACTTCGGAGGTGGCGTAAAGACGGAAGACGACCTAAAGAAAGCATACGAGGCCGGCGCCACACTGGTAACAGCTGGCAGCATAGCCGTCACTAACCCTGAGTTGTATCTGGACTGGTTGCAGAAATACGGAGCAGACCATCTGATATTAGGTGCCGACGTTCGCAACGGAAAGGTAAGCATAAACGGATGGCTGGAGGATAGCGACGTGGATCTGACGGACTTCCTGATCCGATATGTGAAGGCAGGCACACACAACGTACTCTGCACAGAGATAAGCAGGGACGGTATGTTGCAGGGGACGGCAGTGGACCTGTATAAGCAGGTTATGAAGGCTCATCCCACCTGTCACCTGATTGCCAGCGGCGGCGTCAGCAGCATGCAAGACATTGCGGCATTGGAGGAAGCAGGCATCCCTGCCGTAGTATTCGGCAAAGCGATATACGAAGGACGTATCGACTTAAAAGAACTGATTAAAAAGTACCCTCAGACATGTTAGCAAAACGAATCATACCTTGCCTGGACGTCAAGGACGGGCAGACCGTAAAAGGAACAAACTTTGTAAACCTAAGACAGGCTGGCGACCCTGTGGAACTGGGACGCGCCTATAGCGAACAAGGAGCAGACGAGTTGGTGTTCTTAGACATAACAGCCAGTCACGAAGGCAGAAAGACATTTACCGATATGGTACAGCGCGTGGCAGCCGAGGTCAGCATCCCTTTTACAGTGGGAGGCGGCATCAGCGAGCTAAAGGACGTTGAGAAGATGTTGTCGGCAGGAGCAGACAAGGTGAGCATCAATAGTGCAGCCCTGCGCAACCCTGGGCTCATCGACGAGATAACCTATAATTTCGGCAGTCAGGTTTGCGTAGTGGCAATAGATGCCCGTTTGGATGAGAAGGGCTGGACCTGCTATCTGAACGGAGGACGAATCCCTACGGACCGAGGCTTGTTCGAGTGGGCACACGAAGCTAACGAAAGAGGTGCAGGAGAAATCCTGTTCACCAGCATGAACCACGATGGCGTGAAGGCCGGTTTTGCCAACGAGGCACTGGCCCGTCTGTCGGAGGAACTGACAATCCCCATTATTGCCAGCGGCGGTGCAGGCTGTATGGAACATTTCCGCGACGCCTTTGCTGTAGGACATGCCGATGCTGCATTGGCAGCCAGCGTGTTCCACTTTGGCGAGATAGGGATTCCAGAGTTAAAAGAATATTTAAGAGCAGAAAAGATAAACGTAAGATTATGAAAATTGACTTTCAGAAATGTGGCGGATTGGTACCTGCCATCATTCAGGATGCAACCACAAAGAATGTGCTGATGCTTGGATACATGAACCAAGAGGCATTCGACAAAACAAAGGAAACAGGACTGGTGACTTTCTACAGTCGCTCAAGACAATGTCTGTGGACAAAGGGTGAGACCAGCGGCAACTATCTGCATTTGGTAGACATCAAGAACGACTGCGACCAAGATACCCTGTTGATAACCGTTCATCCTGACGGACCTACCTGCCACACAGGAACAGATACCTGCTGGGGCGAGAAGAACGAGCAGAATCCCCTACTCTTCCTCTCGGAACTGAGTGATTTCATAGAGACGCGTTACAAGGAAATGCCTGAGGGAAGCTATACAACCAGTCTGTTTAAGGACGGCCTGAATCGTATGGCACAGAAAGTTGGCGAGGAGGCTCTGGAGCTGGTTATCGAGGCTACCAACGGCACCAACGACCGACTGATCTACGAAGGTTCGGATATGCTATACCACCTAATAGTACTGCTGACCAGCAAAGGCCTGCGCATAGAGGATATGGCAGCCGAACTGATGGAACGACACAACCCAGGCTGGAAGAAGCATTGATTTAAAATTCAAAATAGGGTTTAGCGGTTAGCGATTAGCGAATCAACGGTAAACAGTAAACGGTAAACAAATATGATTTTAAGCTACAAAAACATCAACGTATTCCAAGGCGAGCATCAAGTCCTCAAAAACGTAAACATAACTGTTGAAGAGGGCGAGATGGTGTATTTGGTAGGACAGGTGGGAAGCGGAAAATCATCACTTCTGAAAACCTTCTATGCCGAAGTTCCCTGCCAAGGGGAAGAGGCCAATGTTTTGGGCTACAACATGCTCAAGTTTAAAACTAAGCAACAGCCTGCGTTGCGTAGGGAGATGGGCATAGTCTTTCAGGATTTCCAACTTCTGACAGACCGTACTGTCTTTGAAAATCTGAACTTTGTCCTAAAGGCAACAGGTTGGAAGAAAAAGGCTGAACGCGAAGAAAGGATCTTAGATGTGCTGAAGCAAGTGAGGATGGAAGAGAAAGCAGACAACTTTATCTTCGAACTGAGCGGTGGCGAACAACAACGTGTATGTATAGCACGCGCACTACTGAACAATCCCAAGGTAATACTTGCAGACGAACCAACAGGGAACCTTGATGCAGAAAATGGTGAAATGATTCTGGCTCTTCTAGATGAGATTCGCAGGCAGAAACATACGGCTATCATCATGAGCACTCACAACTGGCAGTGGATAGATTATTTTCCAGGAACCGTTTACAAATGCCAGAACAATGAACTAATAAAATAAAAAAACCATATAACAAAATGAAAGTACTGAAATTTGGTGGTACATCCGTAGGTACCCCACAAAGAATGCAAGAAGTGTCTCAACTTATCACAGCCGACGGAGAAGCAAAGTTGGTTGTGTTATCTGCTATGTCCGGCACAACAAACACACTGGTTGAAATATCAGACTATCTTTATAAGAAGAATCCCGAAGGTGCTAACACGCTCATCAACAGACTGGAGCAGAAATACATGCAGCACATACAGGAGCTATACAAGACAGACGAGTACAAGAAAGAGACAGAAATCTTCATACGTGATGAGTTCAACTATCTGCGTTCTTTCACCAAAGTACACTTTACTTCATTCGAGGAGAAAGTTGTTCTGGCACAAGGTGAAGTCATCAGTACCAACATGGTAACAAACTACCTAAAAGAATGTGGAATAAAGGCCATTCTTTTGAATGCGCTTGACATGGTAAGAACAGATAAGAATGCAGAACCGGACTTCTTATATATAAAGGAAAAAAGCAATGCAGTTCTCAAGGAGAACGAAGGATATGAAATATACATCACTCAGGGTTTCATTTGCCGTAATGCATACGGAGAGATTGACAACCTGCTCAGAGGCGGTTCTGACTATACAGCCTGCCTGTTAGGTGCAGCTATACAGGCTGAGGAGATTCAGATTTGGACAGATATTGACGGTATGCACAACAACGACCCACGTATCGTAGAAAATACAGAACCTGTACGTCAATTGCACTTTGAAGAAGCTGCCGAATTGGCCTACTTCGGTGCCAAGATTCTGCACCCCACCTGTATTCAGCCTGCCAAATTTGCTGGCGTTCCCGTTCGCCTGCTGAACACAATGGCTCCAGAGGCTCCTGGTACAATCATCAACAACGATTTCCAAAAAGGAAAGATAAAGGCAGTTGCTGCACGCGACAACAACACTTGTATTCAGATTACCAGCAGCCGTATGTTGTTAGCTTACGGATTCCTGAGAAAGGTGTTTGAAATATTTGAGACATACAAGACCAGCGTGGATATGATTTGTACTAGCGAAGTAGGCGTATCTGTGACTATCGACAACTCCAGTCATCTTGCAGACATCTTAGACGAGCTCAAAAAATATGGTACCGTAAACGTGGATTATGACATGACTATTGTCTGTGTAGTTGGCGACTTGGATTCTGACAACGTAGGATTTGAGTCTAAAGCATGCGAAGCTCTGAAAGATATACCTGTACGTATGATAAGCTATGGTGGATCCAACCACAACATTTCCTTCCTTGTTAAGGCTGAGGATAAAAAGCGTACTCTGCAGGCATTAAGCGACACATTGTTTAATTCATAATTAACAAACTACTGTATTTCAAACCACAATGGGAAATTTATTAAAGGATAACACAATCCTATTAGAGAAGTTCCGCTCTATTAGGACACCATTCTACTATTACGACACGGAACTGCTTGACAGGACTCTGCAAGCAATTAAAGATGAAACCGACAAGCATGAAGGCTATCACCTACACTATGCCGTAAAGGCTTGTACAAACCCCAAAGTGCTAAGCCATATTACCAAAGCGGGGTTCGGAGCTGACTGTGTAAGCGGTGGCGAGATTCAGGCTTGTCTGAATGCTGGATTCCCTGCATCCGAAATTGTGTTCGCAGGTGTAGGAAAAAGCGATTGGGAGATAGAACTGGGACTGAAGGCTGGCATACAATACTTTAATGTCGAGAGTATCCCTGAACTGGAGGTTATTAATGAGATTGCTGCTGGTATGCATAAGGTTGCTCAGGTGAGCTTCCGCATCAACCCGAACGTAGGTGCGCATACTCATGCCAATATTACCACAGGCCTGGCAGAGAACAAATTCGGCATAGCCATGGAGGACATGGAGAAGGTAATTAGACTGGCCAACGAGATGAAGAATGTGGAGTTCGTAGGTCTTCATTTCCACATTGGAAGTCAGATTCTGGAAATGGACAACTTCGTAGCCCTCGCCAATCGTATCAACGAACTTCAGGATCGCCTAGAAAAGAACGGCATCAGCAACATCAAGAATATCAATGTAGGAGGCGGCTTGGGAATCTCCTATGACAATCCTGACGGCAAAGCAATTCCAGATTTTAAGGCATACTTTGACACATATGCCAAGCATCTGAAACTGCGTCCAGGTCAGCATCTGCACTTTGAGTTGGGACGAGCTGTTGTTGCCCAATGTGGCTCTCTTATTACCAAATGTCTGTACATCAAGAAGGCTGCAACCAAACAGTTCGCTATTGTAGATGCAGGTATGACAGATTTACTCCGCCCTGCCTTATATGACGCATTCCACAAGATAGACAACCTTACCAGCAATGCAGCAGAGGAGACCTACGACGTAGTAGGACCTATCTGTGAGAGCAGCGACGTATTTGTCAAAGATTACAGCATGAATGCCACCAAACGTGGAGATTTGCTGGCACTGCGTTCGGCTGGAGCATACGGAGAGATTATGGCCAGCCAGTACAATTGCAGAAGTCTTCCCAAAGGATATACATCAGAGGATATATTATAAATAATGTTAGGTACGGAGGCAATATCTTTATGCATTACAGCAGCACTGTGGTATCTAACCATAATGCTGTTAAAACAATACTCACGATTAGGGAAAATTTGCCAGGAGCAAGAAAAGTTTGCAGTCAACTGCAATTCATTGCCTGAAGTTGCCATCGTAGTTTTAGCACAGGAAGAAGTAGACAAGTTAGAAAAACACCTTCCCTTATTCCTCCAACAAGTATATCCTACTGATTTTCAAGTAATCGTGATAGATATACATAGTTCTGATGGTACATTAAAACTATTAGAAAAACTGGAAGCGGAATACCCCCTTCTCAGCCACACGTCCATACCTGCCTCTGCTCGCGACATCAGCATGCAACGTCTGGCTATGACATTAGGACTAAAGACCGCTTGTACAGATTGGGTAATCTTCACGCAAGCCAACTGCTTTCCCGAAAGCAACGAATGGCTTGCTAATTTCATGAATACGGATATACGAGGCAAGAATGCAATAATCGGAATGACAAAATATGCATGCTGCAACAACTGGCTGATGAAGAAACGTCAGTTCTTCCGTTTGTGGCAACAAATGTTATGGATTCCGTTTGCAGAGAAACATCATCCATATCGAGCTGATGATACGATATTGGCTTACAGGAAGGAATTTTTCTTTAGTCACAATGGCTTTTCTTCAGACTCAAAGCTTCTAGTCGGTGCCGCCACTCTTCTAGTCAACAAGAACATCTCCTGTCAACACTGTGCCGTTTCCGTAAGCAAGAAAGCTCATCTTCTGCAGGACAATCCTCTCCCTCATACATGGATGCAGGAAGAGGTGTTCTTTATGGAAACACGCAGACACACCAGATATAAATGCATGTATAGAACATGGTATGCGCTAAAGATACTGATCCCTATGCTATATACATTATCTACCATCATTTCCTGCAGCATGTGGTACCAGAATAGCATAGTGATGGGAATCCTGATGGCTTTATATGTCTGCACCTATATAGTCAGAGATATCACTTTCAACAAGACAACCCGACAGCTTAATATTAAAAGTTACCACTTTACGCTCCCCTACCTCTGTTCCATTATTCCCATATGGGACATACTGGCATGGTTAAAATGGCGCTTTACCAATAAAAAAGCTTTTCGGAAAAAATTTGTATAATCAATCAGTATGGAGAACATTCCTTTCATAGCGTGGTGTCTTGAGCACCTTAATTATTGGGTTATCACACTTCTGATGGCCATAGAGAGCAGTTTCATTCCCTTCCCAAGTGAAGTGGTGGTTCCACCTGCAGCTTATCTGGCTGCCACCAACGGAGAAATGAACGTTTTTCTGGTTGTTGTATGCGCTACCCTTGGAGCTATTATAGGTGCACTCATCAATTATGGATTAGCCTATACATTGGGACGCCCCCTCGTTTACAAGTTTGCTAACAGCAGGTTGGGTAATATGTGCCTCATAGATCAGGCTAAGGTAGAAAAGGCCGAGCTGTATTTCAATGAACATGGAGCAATAGGAACGTTAGTAGGACGATTGGTCCCTGCTGTAAGACAACTTATCAGTATCCCTGCAGGACTGGCAAAAATGAAGTTGAGCAAGTTTATCCTATATACATCCCTGGGTGCAGCAGCATGGAACAGCATCCTTGCAGCAATAGGTTATTATATGGCCAGTGTCGTTCCGTACGATCAGTTAGATGCTAAAGTTGCAGAATACAGCAACGAGGTGAAGATTGTGATGATAGCCTTAGGAATATTCGTGGTGGCCTACCTGGCATACAAAGGACTTAAGAAGTGAAACGGTTTCTCTTTATCATATTTACGTTATCGTTTATGTGCCATAACATAATGGCACAAGACATGTGGGATAATCTGTCAACCTCAGAATACCGTATTGACTCTACCGATGTAAAGTCGTTACGTGTCGAGATTGACAATCTCAGTTTCTTCCACAACAACGAGTATAGCGGTGTACTTACCAATGGTTACACTCTTCCCGGCCTATGGATTCAACCCAAACTAACATATAACCCTATCAAACAGATTGGTTTGGAAGTTGGCCTGCATGCACTCATCTTTAACGGAGCCAACAAATACCCATGCTATGCCTATCACGATATAGCCACTTGGAAAGGTAACCAATACCAGTCTGGCGCACATCTGCTTCCTTGGGTTAGGGCTAAGGCACAATTCAAATACCTGACTATCGTGTTAGGAAATATCTATGGTGGGCAAAACCATCAACTTATAGAACCGCTTTTTAATCCAGAATTGAATATCTCACAAGATCCTGAGATGGGATTTCAGTTGCTCTGGGACAGACCGCATCTTCATGCTGATATCTGGCTGAACTGGCAGAGTTACATCTTTGAGATGGACACGCATCAGGAAGCCTTCACCGTAGGCATGAACTGGAAAGTTCTATACAACAAACCCGAAAGCAATATTCACTGGTTTTCTCCCATTCAGGTGGTATTACAGCACAGAGGAGGAGAACAGATTGTTACTCCCAAAGAAGTACGAACCATCAGCAATGCCAGCATGGGCGTAGGTATGAAATGGAACGCTAACAGGAAAACTCTTAAAACACTAGGAGCAGAAATCAATATATTGGCAGCCTATCAGCAAAGTGGCAACCTCTGGCCATTCAAGTCAGGGCTTGCCGTTCATACTGGGGTGGACTTTAATCTGTGGAATCATCTGGGAATAAACGCCAACTACCTGTATGCTCCCAAGCATTTTATCAGCTTATACGGAAATCCGCTGTATAACACCGTAAGCCAATTAGACCAAACTAATTATGAGGGCAACAACACCCTTTCGGCAAGAGTCAACTATCACTATGTCATAGCCAAACATTACGTTGTAGGAGCACAGGCTGAAGCATACCAGACATGGCTGCCTAAGCATAGCGAGTTGAATTTCGACTTCGGACTTTACTTGAGAGTCAATCCCAGCATACTCATCAAGAAATGGTGATTAGAAATCTAACACCAACCCGTCGTAAGCAAGGTGGATTCCCTTTGGCAATAAAGCGTCTTCCGTAGCATGCAGTCCAAGGTGATGACTCATGTGAATAATGTACGTTGGAAGATTCGAAGAAATACTCCTGGAGAACTCAATGGCCTCTTCTACTGTCTGGTGGGTGGCATGAGGTTCATGACGCAATCCATTTACCACCAATAGTTTTATACCCTTTAGCAACTCCCTGCTACGTGGAGTAATATCAGTCATATCTGTTATATAGCCCAAATCTCCTATTCTAAAACCAAGAATCGGCAATTTCCCATGAATGACTTGCAGAGCAGTAACAGGGATATTGCCAAATTCCATCTTATCTCCTTCCTTTATCTCACAGAGTTTAAGTTGAGGAACACCAGGATATTTATTCTCCACAAAACAATAAGGCAATCGTTCACGTAAATGCTTACAGGAATATGCGTCAGCATAGATGGGTAAATCGTGTATATAGCTGAAGGGGCGAAGATCATCTATTCCGCCTACGTGATCATAATGCTCATGTGAAATCAGTACAGCATCCAGGGAATCACAGAAATCCATGCGTAACATTTGCTCGCGGAAATCAGGACCACAATCTACCAGCAGGTTGGTCTTGCCGTCTTGTACCAGAGCTGAACAACGTAGTCTTTTATCCTTAGGATCTGAGCTGGTACAAACGGTGCAATGACATCCCATCTGGGGTATGCCACAACTGGTGCCCGTTCCTAAGAATGTGATTCTCATACCTCGCCAATAAAGTTAACCTCCGGAGATAAACGGATGCCAAATTTCTCAGATACCGATTGTTGTACGGCCTGACACAACGCAAGAATATCCTTCCCCGTAGCGCCGCCCTTGTTAACGAGCACCAATGCCTGTTTGTCGTGAACAGCAGCAGGACCTAATGCCTTTCCTTTCCAGCCACTTTGCTCAATGAGCCATCCTGCAGGCACCTTTACATGCTCGGCATCTACCTCATAAAAAGGTGCATTCGGATAATGTTCCTGTATCTGATGCAGGACATCCACGCTTACAATAGGGTTCATAAAGAAACTGCCCGCGTTTCCTGTTACCTTGGGGTCTGGCAGTTTATTCTCGCGGGTTTCTATGATAACATCGCGTAATTGTGAAGCAGTAAGCGTTTCTTCTGAAATCTGCTTCTGCTGCAAAGAAGACTTTAATCCGCCATAGTTAAGACAAGGCGTAAAGTGTTTCTTCAGTTGAAATACCACATAGCTGATAGCATACTTGCCTCTGTAAGTCTCATCCTTGAAGATGCTATGCCTATAAGAATAATAAAGCTCATTGTGGTTCCAAACTCTGCCGGTTCCATCCTCAAGTGAGATTGTCTGAACAGATTTTATCATATCTCCCGCCTCTACGCCATAGGCGCCGATATTCTGAACAGCCGATGAACCCACCTGACCAGGAATAAGAGAGAGGTTCTCCAGTCCGTACCATCCATGCTGAATGGCATATTGGACAAAGTCGTCATGCGTAACACCAGCTCCTACACTAACCAAGACGGAATCTCCATCTTCAGACAGGACGTTGATATCATTAATCTCTGAGAAAAGTATAACACCAGGATAGTCCGATAGGAAAAGGAGGTTGCTCCCGCCGCCTATATGCAACAGAGGCAGATGGTTCATCTCACTATGGTATTGTGTCATGAAAGACAACAGTTCATCTACGCTGCCATACTTCACTAAAAGATGAGCAGCAACATCAATACCAAACGTATTATATTCCTTTAATGAACAGTTTCTCTGTATCTCCATTCTATAAACGAAAAAAACGACCTATATCTTTTCTCTTTTAACGTCTGCCTCTAACTAATTCTCGTATCTTGTCAGATGCCACTCATTATCTTCTTTTGTAAAGAAGAACAGCTCTTGGAAGCCATTGGCAGAGCCCGACTTCTGCATAATCATCTGCTTTGAATTATAGTTCTGCGTTCCGTATCTGATATTAGAGATTACACCTCCCGGGACATCTGGACAGAACGATCTCCACTGCTCGGAATTGATGGTACCCTCTATATATGCATCGTCCTCTTCTGGGTCGAGCACCATAATCTTCAGTGGTTGTTCTACATGAGCCTGCTGATACAATGTGTCTGAACTGAAACGTGCATAAAAGGTGAGGAAATCATATATATCGCTTTCGTGAAACACGACATCGCGCATAGACGTCAGTTTCCACTTACCAGATATCAGTTGGAATTCAAAGTCTCTAAGCTTCTCTTCAAGCAAATCTATACGTTCCACTACCACTAGGGAATCTTCGGGCTCCAGCTTCTGCCTCTCCACCTGATGCTTGTTTCCATAAAACACAGTGAAAAAATCCCCCTTTAGAAAACGGAATTCCGCACTGTTGTTAAGGGAGGTAACATTTCGATGGTGTCCTTCGGCATCAATATAAGGAAGTGGCCATTCTATTCGTTTGTTCATCAAACGGTCACTATGCGTAAAGGCAAACATAAAGTCATCAAAAGATGTATCTAACCTGTCAGACTCGTCTGCCTCTTCAATTTCTTCCTCCACCTCACTTAATGTATCTGCGACAACAGATGACTCTAAGGCTGTCGAATCGGCATCCTTGGCTGAATCAGAGCCCCTTCCATTTTGGCATGAAAAGAATGTTACTACCACATACAAGGGCATTATTGCCTTAACTAATTTACCCATCTTAAACACACTTGTCTAAAAATTGCACAAAAGTACACTTATTTTTTTACATTACCTTCAATTTTCAATAATAAATATGTACCTTTGCATGGAATTTTCAGAAAAGGAAAGTAATTATGACAGAAAAGATAGAAAAATTGATGTCAGAGGTAGCTACCTTAGCAGCTAAAAATGCTGATGAGGCAGAAGCTTTACGTATCAAATATCTTGGTAAAAAAGGAGTATTGACAGCACTGATGAACGATTTTCGCAATGTTCCCGCTGAACAGAAGCGTGAGATTGGCCAGAAACTTAATGTTCTGAAGACTGCAGTTCAAGATAAGATTAATGAACTAAAGGAAGCTGCCGAAGTTCAGCAGAATGCAGGCTCATCTATAGACCTTACCAGAACTCCCTACCCCATTTCACTGGGTACACGTCATCCGTTGACCATTGTAAAGAATGAGATTGTTGATATTTTCAGCCGTCTTGGCTTTACCTTGGCAGAAGGACCTGAGGTTGAGGATGACTGGCATGTATATAGCAGTCTGAACTTTGCCGATGATCATCCAGCTCGAGATATGCAGGATACATTCTTCGTTGAGTCACATCCCGACATCATTCTGCGCAGCCACACCAGCAGCGTACAGTCTCGTGTTATGGAGAAGACACAGCCACCCATCCGCATCTTGTGCCCTGGACGTGTGTATCGTAACGAGGCTGTGAGCGCCCGTGCGCACTGCTTCTTCCATCAGATAGAAGGTTTGTATATCGACAAGAATGTCAGTTTTACAGACCTCAAGCAGGTTCTCTTGCTCTTTGCTCAAGAACTCTTCGGTCCCGACACCAAGATTCGTCTGCGTCCCAGCTACTTCCCCTTTACAGAGCCTTCTGCAGAGATGGACGTTAGCTGTACCATCTGCGGTGGAAAAGGTTGCTCTATGTGTAAGGGTTCCGGCTGGCTTGAGATTCTTGGCTGCGGAATGGTTGACCCCGCTGTTTTGGAAGCAAACGGTATCGACAGCAGCGTATATACAGGCTATGCCTTCGGTATGGGTATAGAACGTATTGCCAACCTGAAATATCAGGTTAAGGACTTGCGTATGTTCAGTGAGAACGATATTAGATTCCTTGACGAATTTACAAGCGCTAACTAAAGAATTTTCTGATACATCATTACATCCTGCCACTCTTCTCCATTGTTAAGCCAATGCTGAAGGGTGGCAGTATTTTTGTACCCTGCATTTGAGAATAAAGCCTGAGCTGCTACATGGTTGACAGAGACCAATGCATAAAGTTGGTGTATAAAGAGATGCTTAGATGCATAACGCTCCAGCACAGCTAACACCTCGCTTGCCAAACCTTGATGCTGCCATTCAGGAAGGAGGACTATGCCCACCTCGGCTCTACGGTGGCGCGGGTCATAATTCTGCAGGTCAACGAACCCAATTGCATTGAGGTTTTCGTTCAGGGCAATAACCAGTCGTACTTGCCCGTCAGTATTTATATCATTGCTGTTCTGCTCGATAAACTGGCGCAAAGCATATCTGGAATAAGGGACATTTGTTCTGCCTACAGCCCACAAAAGTGTGTCGTTCTCTATCAGGTACATCAGATCCAAATCTTCTGGCTCAGCTGCACGCAGGAAAATTCTCTTACCTTTTAGCATAATTCAGTCCTTTAATGAAACCACCTCATTATGTCTGATTAGCATGGTACCGTCATACGAAGTTGTTTCTATCAGGCAACGGTTGTCTGGCTGCTGATTCCTTAAGGCTTGGAGCATCTCCGTAACGGTAGTCTTCCTCAAGTCAAAACGCATATATGAGAGTTCCTCCAGCTCTCTTTTGGGGAGGATTCTGTCAACAACCCTTATAAACATATCCATCATGGCTCTGCAGATGACAGCCAGTCTGATAATATACCCTATCAGTAGATATCGCCTGCCAAAGTGCTTGTTAAAGAAGATAAGCATGGCATTATAGAAGACGTGCACATAGCGGAAACTACTCTTCTGCGTACTCTCGCCCTTGTAATGCAATATATTATAAGGAAGATAATAGTTCTGCCATCCACCTAAAAGCATACGGTAGCTCAGGTCTATATCCTCTCCATACATGAAGAAATCCTCGTCCAGCAGTCCCACTTCATCCAAGGCCTTACGTCTGAGCATATTGAAAGCTCCAGAGATAATATCTATGGGATTGGCCTCATCAGCATCCAGATACTTCATGTAATACTTGCCGAAAGTCTTACTTTTGGGAAAGAGACTTGCCAAACCCGTCATCTTACAGAAACTGGTAAACGGAGTGGGAAGACCGCGTCTGCTTTCAGGCGCAAAAGTCCCGTCAGCATTCAGCATTCTCACACCTGTAGCTCCCACTTTGGGATGAGCATCAAGGAATTCGATGCACCCTTTCAGGGTATCTTCAGCCACAATGGTGTCAGGATTCAGTAACAATACATATTCGGATTTGCTTTCACGGATTGCCTGATTGTTGGCTCTGGAGAATCCCACATTCTCTTTGTTGCCTATAAAATGTACATCAGGAAAGAGGGGGACGAGATACTCAAGGCTCCCATCCGTGGATGCATTATCTACCACCCAGATATCAGCTTCCAGACCTTCGGAAGCGCGCTGTACGCTTCTGAGACACTGTTCCAGATGATACTTGACGTTATAGTTTACTATGACTACGCTTAATTTCATTCACCCGTTACTTTTCCAACCTCTTGATCTTCTAACGCAGGCCAAATAAACATATACGCTATACCCAGCACAGGCAGGAAATATAGCAGATTAGCATCGAAAAAGAAGTAATAATCCAGCAAGACCATTGTTGCTCCGCTCATTAACACACCCATACGGAGGATTGGGTTCATCTGCTTCTTCTTTATGGCGATAAATGCCGACACAATAGCCGACAGTGCACATATCAGTCCAAATACATATTGGAACTGTGCATCAGCTATACCATCCAATAGCGGCCCCCTGCTGTCCGTTATCATCTCCAGCAGCAGTGCTATGAGCAGTTCAATCACAATGAATACAAAAAACCAAATTTTCCTCTTGTTCATATTGTTCTTAACTGTTAAAAGGTATTCTGCCAGCCAAAGCTCTACCCAGCGTTACCTCGTCAGTATATTGCAGTTCATCATTCTGTGCCACACCACGGGCAATGACCGTTACCTTAACGCCAGTATCCTGCAGTTTCCTGTAGATATAGAAATTGGTAGTGTCACCTTCCATGGTTGGACTCAATGCCAGTATCACTTCATTCACTCCACCCTGTTTTACGCGCTCCACCAACGAGTCTATCTGTAAGTCGGCCGGCCCGATACCATCCATAGGACTGATGACGCCTCCCAGCACATGATAGACGCCCTTATATTGAAGGGTTCCCTCTATGGCCATAACATCACGTACATTCTCCACCACACACACTGTAGCCTTGTCGCGTGCTTCGTTGCCACAGATTTCACAGACGTCCGTATCACTGATGTTGTGGCATACCTTGCAATAGCCGATATGATGCCGCATCTCCTTGATGCTGTCAGCCAGAGCATCTACCTCCACAGGGTCCAGCTTCAGCAAGTGAAGCGCCAGACGCAGTGCTGTTCTGGAGCCAATGCCAGGAAGACGGCTAATCTCCGTGACAGCCTTCTGTAATAGTATAGAGGGATACTGACTTTGGTTCATTTTAAATGTTCAATCACAGAACTCCTTTGCTTGAAGGCAGATAGAAATGACCGATATCTCTTCTTACAGCCATACGCAGGCTGCGAGCCAAGGCCTTAAAGATACCTTCTATCTTGTGGTGCTCATTCTCACCCTCAGCCTTAATGTTCAGGTTCATACGGGCACTGTCCGAGAGACTCTTGAAGAAATGCAGGAACATCTCTGTAGGCATCTCACCTATTTTCTCTCTCTTGAACTCAGCATCCCATACCAACCAAGGACGACCGCCAAAGTCCAGTGCAACCTGACACAGACAGTCATCCATGGGCAGGCAGTATCCGTAGCGTTCGATGCCGCGCTTGTCACCCAAAGCCTTCAGAATACATTCACCCAGGGCCAATGCAGTATCTTCTATCGTATGATGCTCATCCACTTGCAAATCTCCGTTACAGCGGATGTACAGATCTATCATACCATGTTTGGCTATCTGTTCCAACATATGATCGAAGAACCCCAAGCCTGTTTGTATATCGCTTTTTCCGTTGCCGTCAAGGTTCAGACGGACGGTAATATCTGTTTCCTTGGTGGTACGTACAATCTCTGCTGTACGCTCACCGGCAAAGAGTAGCTCTGTTATCTTCTGCCAGTTCATATCATCGCCCAGAATAAGGCTCTTACAACCCAGATTCTCGGCCAACTTGGCATCCGTCTGACGGTCGCCGATTACCCATGAGGCAGAAAGGTCGTACTCACCCGCCATATACTCTTTGAGCATACCTGTACCAGGCTTACGGGTAGGCAGATTATCTTCTGGGAAACTCCTGTCGATGTGTATGGCATCGAACTCCACGCCCTCACCTTTCAGGATATCCAGCATCAGGTTCTGTGTGGGCCAGAAATCCTCCTCGGGATAACTGTCCGTGCCCAGTCCGTCTTGGTTGCTCACCATCACGAATTCATAATCAGTATGCTCACGAAGGAATTTCAACGCGCCTATCACACCTGGCACGAATTGAAACTTCTCATAGCTATCTATCTGCTCGTCGGTGGGCTCTACCAGAATGGTACCGTCACGGTCTATAAACAATGCTCTCTTCATGTCTTCTTACTAATTAAACTGACGTAGTGCACTCAGCAATTCATTGTTCTCCTGCTGCGTACCGATGGTGATGCGCAAGCAGTTGCCACAGAGCTGTACTTTGTTTCTATTACGAACAACGATGCCTTTGTGAATCAGATAGTTATATATAGCGTTTACATCTGACACTTCAACAAGAACAAAGTTAGCCTCGCTGGGGTGAATCTTCTTACAGATGGTCAGTTCGCTCAGGGCTGGCATCATATGATCACGCTCGCGCTTGATCTGCTTCACCCACTGATCTACCTTCATCCAGTCGTCCATCATCTGCAAGGCTTTATCCTGCGTCAGTTTATTTACGTTGTAAGGATATTTCACTTTGTTGAAGAGGCCGATAATCTCCTCGCTGGCAAAGGCCATTCCCAGTCTGATGCTGGCACATCCCCACGCCTTGCTGAAGGTATTCAGCACAATCAGGTTTGGAAAGCGGTCCAGAAAATGACGGAAGGGCTGCTGACCAGAGAAGTCAGAGTATGCCTCGTCTATCACCACGATACCGGGGAACTCCAGCAGCAGGCGCTGCATTTCCTTCTTGTCCAACTCATTTCCCGTAGGATTGTTGGGAGAGCACAGCCAGATGACCTTGGTATTGGCATCCGTAACGTCCAGCAACTTCTGTGCCTGCATCTGATATTGTTCATCTAGGAGGACAGGACGGTACTCCACGTTGTTGATGTCGGCACAGACCTTATACATACCGTATGTAGGAGCGATAGCCACCACATTATCCTTTCCCGGTTCGCAGAAAACCCTGTACACAAGGTCTATAGCCTCGTCACTTCCATTCCCAAGGAATATCTGTGAGGGTCTTACTTGCTTAATGGGCGAAAGACGTTCCTTAACCTTTTCCTGCAAAGGGTCAGGGTAACGGTTTATCGGGTCGTTGTACGGACTCTCATTAGCATCCAGAAACACATGAGCCTCCATACCCTTAAATTCATCACGTGCACAACTGTAGGGTTCCAATGCCCAAATATTCGGTCTGACCAGTTCCTTTAGTTCTTTCATCTTCAACGTTCAATATTCATTCTGTAAGACATCGCATTCTTATGCGCATCCAATCCCTCGGCCTCAGCCATCAGCTCCACGGTTCTGCCAATTCGCCGAATACCCTCTGCCGTGATATGCTGGAAAGTGATCTTCCTGTTGTAGCTATCCAGATTTACGCCATTGTAGGCTACGGCATAGCCGTTTGTGGGCAGTGTATGGTTGGTACCGCTGGCATAGTCGCCGGCACTCTCGGGAGTGAGACTTCCCAGGAATACGCTTCCGGCATTCACCACTTTCTGTGCCAGCTCCATGTAGTTCTGGGTTTCTATAATCAAGTGCTCTGGAGCATACTGGTTGGTGACAGTCATCATCTCCTCGTCATTACGGACAAGCAGGATTTTGCTGTACTCCAGCGCCTGAGCAGCTATCTCGTTACGGGGCAGAAGAGCCAACTGGCGCTCCACCTCCTGCTGCACCTTCTCGATGATTTCCTCGCTCTTGGTTACCAACAGTACTTGACTGTCCACTCCATGCTCAGCCTGACTCAGCAGGTCGGCAGCCACGAATACGGGGTTAGAGGTCTCATCTGCCAGCACCTCCACCTCGCTGGGACCTGCAGGCATGTCTATGGCCACATCATGCAGGCTTACCTGCTGCTTGGCACACATCACAAACTGGTTACCCGGACCGAATATCTTATAGACCTTGGGAACAGACTCCGTACCGTAAGCCATGGCACCGATAGCCTGTACGCCACCTATCTTGAATATCTTGCTTACGCCGGCAATACGGGCAGCAACCAGAATGGCAGGATTTACCTTTCCGTCCTTTGCAGGAGGTGTACAGAGCACTATCTCCTCGCAGCCTGCTATCTTTGCAGGAGTGGCCAGCATAAGAACAGTGCTGAACAAGGGTGCTGTGCCACCAGGAATATAGAGGCCTACCTTCTGAATGGGTACCGACTGCTGCCAGCATTCCACACCGTCTGTTACCTGAACGTGCTCAGCTTGGAACTTCTGGGAGGCATGAAACTTCTCTATATTGTCATGTGCCTGCTGCAAGGCTGCCTTCAGCTCCACGTTTACCAACGTTTCAGCTTCCTGCATCTCAGCCTCGGTAACAGCCAAGTCCTGCAGCGCTACATGGTCAAACTTCTCCTCATACATCCTCACGGCCGCATCTCCCTGCGTCTTAATGTCGGCAAGAACGGCTGCCACTGTAGCATTCAACTGACCGGCATCACGCACAGGTCTTTTCAGCAATGCTGGCAATTCCTCTTGAGTAGGATATTTATATATTTTCATTTTCCACTTTTCACATTAGAGAATCATCTTCTCGATGGGCACAACCAGAATACCCTGAGCACCCAAGTCCTTCAGTTGACGGATAATCTCCCAGAAACGCTTCTCGTCTATGACGGTATGAACACTGCTCCATCCCTCTGTAGCCAGAGGCATCACGGTAGGACTCTTGGCACCGGGTAGGATGTTCACCACCTCCTTCACCTTATCGGTGGGAACGTTCATCAGCACATATTTCTTGTCCTCAGCATTCTTTACAGCCTCTATACGGAAGAGCAGTTCATCCAGAATAGCCTTCTTCTCCTCGCTCATCTGCTTGTTACCGATAAGCAAAGCCTCGCTCTTCATTACCACTTCCACCTCTGACAGATTATTGCTGACCAAGGTACTGCCGCTGCTTACGATGTCGAAGATAGCATCTGCAAGACCAATGCCCGGGCTGATTTCCACAGAACCGGTAATCACATGGATATCGGCAGCAATGTTGTTCTTCTGCATAAACCTACGCAGGATGCTGGGATAGGAAGTTGCAATCTTCTTACCCTCGAACCATTTCAGACCAGGATAGTTAACAGCCTTGGGAATTGCCAATGAAAGACGGCATTTACTAAAGCCCAAGGGACGAATTACTTCGGCATCCTCCTGACGCTCCTCAAACTCGTTCTGACCTACGATACCCAAATCAGCAACACCAGTTGCCACGCTCTGAGGAATATCGTCATCGCGCAGATACAAAATCTCAACAGGGAAATTGCTACTCTGCACCAGCAAGGTACGCTTACTGCTGGTAACCTTAATGCCTGCTTCTGCCAACAGGGCCATTGTATCTTCAAAAAGTCTGCCTTTTGACTGAACTGCTATTCTTAACATTTTCTTCTAATATTTGAACCTTTCTACCTTAATTATTATTTCCAGTTGCAAAGGTACGAAAAAAAATGCAAATAGACAACGAAAAACAACGAAAACGACGAAAAAAGTCAACTTCCTCAGGAAACGCGTCAACCGCTATAGTACTGGAAGTCAACTAGTTCAGTATGGAATAATCAGGAAAACTATGCGTCAAAAAGCGCACAGTTTCCTCAGGGACGCCTAAAAATGTCCGCAAAAAATTTTATTATATATATAATAAGTATTATTTCTATATACTTTTACTCTACAAGGTGATTTGCTCGCTAAATAAACTGTGCGCTGTGCGCTGTGCGCAATCAGCTCTCCCACCCTATGAAAGGGGACGTGCTTTTTTGCGTGCTTATTTTGCAAAATAATTTGACACCGCAAAGAAAATGTCGTACCTTTGCATTGTCAAAGATAAGGACTGAAAACGGCGGGTATTAAGAGAAACAATTGCTAGTATTAATATTAATTTTTGCGCGCATTAATAGTAGCAATATGCCCCCCTTAAGAGTCAAAGCGGAAGCCAATCCGGAGACACTGAGAAAATATCGGACAAAGACCACAAAACAATGTTCAATGTTCAATGTGAAATATTAAAACTAAACTTTAACTATGGCCTCTTAAGGCTCTCCCCCAGAGGGGGAGTTGGAGGGGGCAAACTAAAAACCTTAACTATGGCAATTAAAGTAATGCACAGCGACGAATAGCCTTACCCCGCCCTCTTCCGTGGGAGAAGGAGCTAAGAAGTTAAACGGCCTAACCTCTCTCCGGAAAGAGAGGGGGACTTTTGAGGATGCGCTAACGACTAAACGCTAACGAAATACGAAAACCTATATAAAAAAAACTAAGGCCTACCTCACGGCAGACCTTGCGTCTTCTTAAAGTAACAATCTTTACCTTAACTAATTAACCTAAAAACTTTTCTTTAACCTTAAACTAAAACTAACAACACTATGTTTTCTTTTTCTGGTGCAAAGGTACGTCGGTTTTCCTATATGCACCAAATTTCCCCAAAGAAAAACACAAAAAGTATCCTCTTTATTGACATAAATCAAAACACACTCCAAAAGAGAGCCCCAAAAACGCCACAAAGACCATAATAACGAGACTATTTTGCACCGTTTTGCAAAAATGCGCTGTTTTTTCACGCACATACAATAAAAAAGTATCAAATAAACCTAGATAATTTGCCAAGATTTATTATTTTTGTCGGCTAGTTCAAAGATAACTGCATACATTATATATATAAAACGAAAAAAAGAGATAATTATGATTTTATCTACAACTCCACAAATCGAGGGTCGCCCCATTCAGGAATACAAGGGTGTGGTGACAGGTGAAACTATCATCGGTGCCAATATAGTAAAGGACTTCTTTGCCGGCATACGCGACATAGTAGGCGGAAGGGCTGGCAGCTACGAGAAGGTACTGCGCGAAGCCAAGGAAGCATCTCTAAAGGAGATGATGGAGCGTGCTCAGGCTTTAGGTGCTAACGCTGTGGTGGGCATCGACATCGACTACGAGACTATCGGTGCCAACAACTCCATGGTTATGGTTGCTACCAGCGGCACTGCAGTGGTGATATAAAAAAAAGAACAATAACATCAAGCAATTAACCATATTTATGTATAAACATTTTTTTCTTGCACTGACATTATTTGTTACGGCGCAGGCATTTGCTGCCGTAGAACCTGCATGGAGAGATCCTAAGGTAAATCAGATAAACCGTGAGGCACGCCGAGCAGCCTTCTTTGCTTATGAAAACGCTGACGTGGCCAAGACGGGCGATAAGACGAAATCAGACCGTTATCTGTCTATGGAGGGTATGTGGCGTTTCAATTTTGTGAAGGACCACAACCTGGCTCCCAAGGACTTCTACGCCCCTAAGTTTGACGACTCCAAATGGGTGGACTTCCCCGTACCCGGTCTCTTCGAGATAGAGGGCTACGGCGACAAGACTTACAAGAACGTAGGCTACTCGTGGTGCACTACCTTCGACAGCAATCCTCCCTATATCGGTGAGACCAACAACTACACTGGCTCTTACCGCAAGACCTTCACGTTGCCCGACAACTGGAACGGTCAGGAGGTCTATTTCCACGTAGGCTCTGCCACAAGCAACCTCTCGGTGTGGGTCAACGGCAAGTTCGTGGGCTACTCTGAAGATTCTAAGGTGGCAGCAGAGTTTAACATTACCAAGTATCTGAAGAAGGGCGAGAACCTCATAGCCATGCAGGTGATGCGCTGGTGCGACGGCTCTTATCTGGAGGACCAGGACTTCTGGCGCTTCACAGGTATCGCACGCGAAGTGTACCTGTATGCACGCCCGAAGGAACACATAGAGGATATCGTCATTACGGCCAGCCTTGACGACAGCTATAAGGGTGCTAGTTTTGATTTCTACACGAAAGGAACTGTTGACGGTAGCATATATTACGAGCTGATAGATAAAGAGGGGAAAACTGTGTTTTCTTTGCCTACCAGTTGCGGACACTGCTGGGGTAGCATCCCATCCGTAAAGCCATGGTCTGCTGAGGAGCCGTATCTTTACACCTTGGTGATAAAATACTATACTGAGAAGGCAAAAAAGAACAAGGCCCTACTCTCTTCACTATCATCAGGCGACAACAAGGCTGTCGTGGATGAGTACAAGAAGCAATTAGCTTCCGTGGAGCCGAAAGAGGTGGTAGTACAGCGCGTAGGTTTCCGCAATGTAGAAATCAAGGACGGCCAGTTGCTGCTGAACGGTCAGCCCATCCTCATCAAGGGAGCAGACCGCCACGAACTGGACCCCGACCGCGGTTACATCGTCCCTGTGGAGCGCATGATTCAGGACATCAAGATTATGAAGCAGCTGAACATCAACGCTGTACGTACCTGCCACTATCCCGACGATCCACGCTGGTATGACCTGTGCGACGAGTACGGCATCTACCTGACGGCTGAGTCGAACTTGGAGAGCCACGGTATGGGCTACGGAGAAAAGACGCTGGCCAAGAACCCTGACTTCGAGCTGGCTCATCTGGAGCGTCAGCAGGGCAACGTACTGTCCTTCAAGAACCATCCCTCTATCATCGTATGGTCTTTGGGCAACGAGGCTGGCTATGGTCCCAACTTCGAGAAAGCCTATGACTGGGTGAAGGCTACAGACAAGACTCGTCCCTGCCAGTTCGAGCAGGCAGGACAGAACGGAAAGACGGACATCTTCTGTCCTATGTACTATGGGTATGAGGGTTGCGAGGCTTACGCCAAGGGCAACAATCCACGTCCGCTGATTCAGTGTGAATATGCCCATGCCATGGGTAACTCCATGGGTGGCTTCAAGGAATACTGGGACATCATCCGCAAGTATCCTAAATATCAGGGCGGCTACATCTGGGACTTCGTGGATCAGGGCATGCGCGACAAGAGCCCCGTAACGGGTCGCACCATCTTCACCTATGGCGGCGACTACGGCAAGTATCCTGCCAGCGACTACAACTTCAACTGCAATGGTATCATTGCCCCAGACCGCCGTCTGAACCCTCATGCCTACGAGGTGGGCTACTACTACCAGAACGTATGGGTGAAGGATGTGGATCTGAAGGCTGGCAAGTTCGAGATATACAACGAGAACTTCTTCAAGACACTGGACGACCTACAGCTGGAATGGTTTGTGGGTGGCGCAGGAGGTCATCATCACGACAACCCCGGACGTCCTGCCGGTATGACATTTGGTCATGGCAGCACCATAGACATCTGCGGCATACAGCCTCAGGAGCGCAAGGTGATCACCTGCGAGGAGATGAAAAAGGTCATCGGCAGAGTATTGGGTCACCATGGTGACAATGAGATATTCGTAAGCTTCTTCTTTAAGTCTAAGGACGGTGCACCCCTCGTGGACAAAGGTCAGGTGATGGCTAAGCAGCAGTTCTGCATCAATGAATACAAATTCCCCACTCTGACGGCAGAGCCCAATCCTTCAGGAATCTCCAAGGAGGAGACCAACACCTATGTGAAGCTGTCTGCAGACGGCACCGAGCTCTACATAGGAAAATGGAGCGGCATGATAGACTATCTGACCGTGAACGGCAAAGAGATGCTGCAGTTCCGCGAAAGCATCGTTCCTGAGTTCTGGCGTGCTCCTACGGATAACGACTATGGTGCTCATTTCCAAGACCGATTCGGAACATGGAAGAACCCGACGATGAACCAGAAGTCATTCAGCGCAAGCGATAACAGCGTTGTCGTTAAGTTCGACCTTCCCGACCAGAAGGCTGAGCTGACAATGACCTACACCCTTACGGAAGAGGGCGAGGTACTGGTTCGCGAGCAGATGACGGTGGACAAGGAAGCCAAGACAAGTGAGCTGTTCCGCTTCGGCATGGCTATGCAGATGCCTAAGCAGTTTGATCAGGTGGAATACTACGGACGCGGTCCCATTGAGACCTACTCAGACCGTAAGGACTCTGAGTTCCTGGGCGTATATAAGAACGAGGTAAAGAATGAGTACTTCGAGTATGTACGTCCGCAAGAGAGCGGCAACCACGTAGATATACGCTGGTTCTCGGTTATCGACAAGAGCGGCAAGGGTCTGCAGTTCTACTCTAACGCGCCAATGGAGGCCTCTGCCCTGCCCTATACCACAGCCCAACTGGACGACGGCCCAGACAAAAACAAGGCATGGGGACGTCACAGCGGCGACCTGATTTCGTCTGGTATGACATCCGTTCATATACAGCAACATCAGTTGGGACTGGGTTGCGTAAACTCTTGGGGAGCTTGGCCTCGCGACGAATACAGGGTTAAGTTCAAGGATTACGACTTCACGTTTGCCATCAAGCCATTGAAATAAGATACCGAGATTTTCATTGACTGAATATATTACACAGGGGTCCATTAGCTTTCGCGAGTTAGCGGGCCTTCTTCTTGCATTACAGCAAAAAAAAGAGAGTCCTGTAAAAGAACTCTCTAAATGTACCGTCTGAGCCGATAAGGGGACTCGAACCCCTGACCCACGCATTACGAATGCGTTGCTCTACCAACTGAGCCATATCGGCGAACCGGATGCAAAGGTAACTCTTTTTTTCAAATTAGGGAAATTATACCATGCTTTTTTTTGTCCTTCCCTCGCTTATCTGTAATTTTGCACTCGTATTTCAGGAACATAAACATGAACAATAAGAAAAAGTACATTATCATAGGAATCTCTATAGCACTGTGTGCCGGTATATCAATCATAGCAAGCCTGTTTTTCAGCAACCCCATAAATAGCCAAGAGGAAACAATCCTATACATCGACAAGGACGATACACCTGACAGCGTTTGGGACAAGGCCCATCTGGGTTGGCGCGGAGAAATACTGAACACTGTAATCCCATACAAGAATGTAAGAACGGGACGCTATGTGATAACCCCTCATACTGGCGTTCTGCCTCTCTACCGTAAACTCAGAAACGGACAGCAGGACCCTATACAACTGACTATCCCTACCTGCAGGACTATGGAGAAACTGGCTGGCGCACTCTCACAGAAACTGATGCTGGACAGCCTGGAACTGATAAATGCCTTTACCGACGAAGAGTTCTGTAAGCAGGCTGGATACAGCACGGCTACCCTACCCGCCCTGTTTATCCCAAACACATACGAGGTGTACTGGGACATCACCCTAGAGGGATTCATCACGCGAATGCAGAAGGAGAACAAGGCCTTCTGGAACACCGAACGTGAGCAGAAGGCTAAGGCGCTGAGCCTGACACACGAGGAGATATTTACATTGGCAAGCATCGTGGATGAGGAAACGGCAAACGATGCAGAGAAGCCCATCATAGCAGGTCTGTACCTAAACCGACTACACCAAGGAATGCCTCTGCAAGCCGACCCAACAGTAAAATTTGCCGTAGGCGATTTCTCACTCAGACGCATCACAGGCGAACATCTGCACAAGGAAAGCCCTTATAATACTTATCTGAATATAGGACTGCCTCCAGGCCCCATACGTATAGCCAGCATAAAAGGAATAGATGCTGTCCTATACCACCAAGTGCATAACTACCTGTACATGTGTGCCAAGGCGGATTTCTCTGGTACACACGCATATGCCGCAACCTTTAACGAGCACAAAAAAAATGCCCGCAACTACATACGGGCACTGAACGAGAGGAACATCCACTAAGAGCGTCCGCTTTCTGCTATCATATCCCTGATACGTAACGAGAGGGATGAGTTGGCAAAGAGCTCCTCGATGGTCAGATGCATCCTGTATCCCCAATAGTTCTTGGGATTGGAGGGTACGTTGATGCGCTCGGACTTACAATCAGAGAGACGTATATCCTCATCGATAGAAAGCCAATCCTGTAAGCTTATCATGCACAACATAGAGGGAGAGGTAAGATGGTGCTGAACCACTTCCTGACAGAGTTCTCCGGAAATCTCCTTGGGCGCGACACCCTTATGCTGCAGTTCCTGATTGTAATACAACTGAGCTCGCTGATAATCCTCTTGCCACCACAGACGTAACGTGGGCATATCATGCGTAAAGATTGTGGACACGCTACGGTAAGGATTATCCTCGAGACGGGCAAAGGTCTGTCCGTAAACCTTGGGCATCGTCTGAATCTCAAGAGAAAGAATCTTAAGGTCGTCCAGAACGGGTGAGACACAAGCAGGTACCATACCCAAATCCTCGGCACAAACAAGCATACGCGTACTCTGAACAAGGGTGGGAAGTTTCTTCATGGCTTCAACACGCCAGAAGTCATTATGCCTGTGATAGAAATAATCTTCATATAGTTTACTGAACGCCTGCTGCTCATTAGGGAACAAAGAATGGAATACTGACTCGGTCTGCACGGCAATACGGGGATGAAGCAGTTCAGGGTTCTCTGCATCGGCAATGAAGAGTACATTATTGATGAGTTTATACATGCCTTCGCAAAGAGAAGAGGAATCACTCACCGTGGACTTAGAGAAGTACTCCTGAACCTTACGTTGGGTAGAGAATTCATCCTTGAGTTCGTAGGTTCCATCACCACAGTTAACCAAGAAGCGGTCTGCTACGCCTTGGGCATCCTCACCGAAAATCTCCGTCAGAACAGCATCCGTGATATAAGGACGTGTAAAGAAATCATATCGGTAACTGAGACCATAACGCTCTATCTCTTCACGACTAAGCGGGAGTGACGGAGCAAAGTAGCCCAAAAGTCCCTGTAGGCTATGAAGAGGTATCTGCCATATACGGAAGAATCCCAAAACATGATCTATACGGTATGCATCAAAGTAATCTGCCATCTTCTGGAAACGACGTACCCACCAGCTATAACCGTCCTGAGCCATACGTTTCCAATTGTACGTGGGAAATCCCCAGTTCTGACCTGTCAGGCTGAAATCATCTGGCGGAGCGCCTGCCTGACTATCCATATGGAAGTAATAAGGTTCGTGCCAGGCTTCTACGCTATAGCGGCTGATTCCAATAGGGATATCACCCTTGAATACCACCCGATGCTGATGGGCATATGCCGTGGCAGCCGTAAGCTGTTTGTCAAGCAAATACTGGACATAGATATAATAGTCCACCTCGGACTGATGTTTCTTGGCAAAAGCCAGCACCTTGCTTTCATCATACTTGCTAAACTGTGACCAAGAATTGAAATCACTCGTTCCATACTGATCTCTCAGAAGGCAGAAGACGCTATAGGGAATCAGCCAGTCGGCATTCTTCTGACGGAAAGCATGGAAGGCAGAATCCGAAGTCAAGGTTGGCGACTGCTGCACATACAACCTTCTGAGATAACGCTCCTTTAGCGCATTGACACGGGAATACTGCAACTGAGCTGCATCATTGACCGTAAGGCGCTCTCTTTCATATTCCTGCATAAAGGCTTCATCCTGAATAGCCGGAAGTTGTCGGACATCGATGTACATGGGATGAAGTGCGTATATACTGATGCTGTTATACGGATAACTGTCTGCATCCGTATGCGTCTGTATGGTGTCATAGATAGGCAACAACTGGATAACATGCATACCTGTCTGCTCTGCCCAATCTGCCAGAATACGTAAATCGCCGAAGTCTCCTACGCCCTGACTTCCTTGGCTGCGCAAAGAGAACAAGGGAATTACCACACCAGCTACACGCCAGCGCCCTTCGTTTACATGCAGAATATTGTCATTCAAGACAATAATCCTGTTGGGCTCTATGGCATAGTCAGGGGTACAACGGTTGTCTCCTTCCTCCCATGAAACCAAATTGCCTGAAGACTCATCAAGAATAACATATTTATATTCAAAAGGAAGGGTTACTCCCTCTGCACTGATAGAAATGGTCCACTCATTTATACCAGCTCGAACCATACGCAAGGCACAACGCGGTTCCCATCTGCCCAACTGTGGAATATTACCTACAAGGGCTAGAAGCTGGCCTGCACGAAGCTGGGGAGCCTGCACACGAAAGACAAAAGTCTTCTCGAAATAGGCAAAGAAAGGCTCCTTGGGCAGAATATTGGCTATACTGTGCGTATATGCCAAACTGTACATGTGATTGCAAAGAGGAACATCGCGCCAAGAATCAGAGAAAATGAACACATGATTAGACGATGCATTGAACGTACGCGGAACGATGTTCCACTCGCGACGCGTAACAACACCATTCTCATACATTATATATTGGTATGTAAAGGAAAGCGTATCATTGTTGTTATAGAAAACTTCACCCTTCCAGATGATGCCATCCTGCGTATCCAACATGACGTGATCTGTAACACACTTTCCACTTATGACGCGACGTGTAATGTCAACGCCTATCTGCTGTCCCCAAATTGTATGATACTCAACCGAAAAATGAAATTTCATACCCTTATTTCACTTCTTTTTTACAAAAATATGGGAAAAAATCGAAAAAAACACCATGTTTTATGAAAAAAGTGACTAGAACACTTGCCTGAATGATAAAATGGAACTACCTTTGCCATAGAAGATGAGACTAAATACCGCACTGGTTTGATCGGGATACTCATCAATAATATTTATGAAACCGAGAACGCTTCGCATGCTAATGGCGGGCCACGCCCTGTGAAGGGTAACCTTAGAGTCGGTGGATTACAAAGGCTGCGAGCACTCAAAACTTGTTCTTTCGGAGTTTCATCACATCACCAGTGCGGTTTTATATAAAATGAAGCGTGCCTCCCTTTTTAAGAGAAGCACGCTTCGTTTTTTCTGTAAATCTCAGAGAGGACTGAAATTACTTAACCTTAGCGACGATAGCCTTGAAAGCCTCGGGATGGTTAACAGCGAGGTCAGCAAGAACCTTACGGTTGATCTCAATACCTGCCTTGTGCAGAAGACCCATCAACTGAGAATAGCTCAACCCCTCCATACGAGCGGCAGCGTTGATACGCTGAATCCACAAAGCACGGAAGTTACGCTTCTTGGTGCGACGATCGCGGAAAGCATAGGTAAGACCCTTCTCCCAAGTGTTCTTTGCAACAGTCCAAACATTCTTACGGGCACCAAAGTAACCTTTGGTGAGACCCAGGATTTTCTTTCTCTTAGCTCTTGAAGCTACATGATTTACTGATCTTGGCATAATTTTTTTTCTTTTTGAACGTTAGCGCCGTCTATCTGTGTACGAACTTTGTGCTAATCGTTCGGTTAATAACTAAAGTTAAAAACTGCGTCTTGACATTTGGGATTAACGCATACACAGGAGGTCACGTACCTGCTTCATATTCTCAGTCACTACGATAGCGCTGTGATCCAGGTTTCTCTTCTGCTTCTTTGTTTTCTTTGTCAAGATGTGGCTGTGGTATGCGTGATGACGCTTTACCTTGCCTGTACCGGTGAGTGCGAATCTCTTCTTAGCACCGGAATTAGTCTTTACTTTTGGCATAATTGTTTTAATTTGTTTAATTAATATTAATAATAGATGTGGCAACGCATATACCAGGGCGTTACGCACTATCGTTTTTTAATCATCAAAATCTTCACCCTCAACCTTGGGACCTGTATATTCCTTACGAGCTTTCTGCTGAGGAGCTTTCTTCTCCTTTGGCTTTTCGTTTACAACCTCTTGAGCTGTACTCTCGAGTACCTTTTTTACCTGAGCTGGCTGTTTCTTAGGAGCAATGAACATAATCATACGCTTTCCCTCAAGCTGTGGCATCTGCTCCACCTTTCCGTATTCCTCCAAATCAGCTGCAAAGCGAAGCAACAAAACTTCACCCTGTTCCTTGAACAGAATGCTACGTCCCTTGAAGAAGACATAAGCCTTTACCTTATCGCCATCGGACAGGAAGCCCTGTGCGTGCTTGAGTTTAAAATTGTAATCATGGTCATCGGTCTGTGGTCCAAATCTGATCTCCTTTACATCAACCTTAACTTGCTTTGCCTTGATTTCCTTCTGATGTTTCTTCTGCTGATAGAGGAACTTACTGAAATCAATCAAACGACATACAGGTGGTTCTGCATTAGGGGAGATCTCTACCAGATCTACGCCTTTCTGCTCTGCTAACTGGATAGCCTTGAAAGTAGGAAGAACGGTTGATTCAATACCATCTCCGACGATGCGAACTTCTCGCGCATGAATCTGTTCGTTGACGCGATACTGCTGTTTAGGGTTCTCTTTTTTCATCAATTATTTTAAAATCGGGTGCAAAATTAAGAATTTTCTGTCATTTGACGTACTTCTTCGTTAATTTTCTTCGCAAATTCTTCAAATTTTACCGTTCCTTGCTCTCCTCCGCCCTGTTGACGATAGCTAACAGTACCTTCTGCTTGCTCTTTTTCGCCTACAATTATCATGTAAGGAGTGTGCTTCATTTCATTGTCACGAATCTTACGTCCAATCTTCTCGTTACGGTCATCAATATATGAACGTACCTCCTGAGTATCAAAATACTCCTTAACCTTCTGGGCATACTCTACATACTTCTCACTTACAGGCAGGATAGCAACCTGATCGGGAGTCAACCACAAGGGGAAATGACCTGCAGTATGCTCGATGAGTACAGCACAGAAACGCTCCATACTGCCGAAGGGGGCACGATGAATCATAACGGGACGGTGCTTGGCATTGTCCTCACCTATATACTCGAGTTGGAAACGCTGAGGTAACTGGTAGTCCACCTGAATAGTACCCAGCTGCCAACGACGACCGATTGCATCTTTTACCATAAAGTCAAGCTTAGGACCATAGAAGGCTGCCTCACCAAGTTCGGTCTTAGCCTTCATACCCTTCTCGGCACATGCATCTATGATAGCCTGTTCTGCGTTAGCCCAATCCTCGTCACTACCGATATACTTCTCTGTATCGTTAGGGTCACGGAGAGAAATCTGAACCTCAACACTCTCTTCTGAGAAATTGAAGATCTTGAATACATGCTGGATAATCTCCATTACCTTGATGAACTCATCTTTAACTTGGTCGGGACGACAGAAAATATGAGCATCATCCTGAGTAAAGCAGCGAACACGAGTCAGTCCGTGCAACTCACCACTCTGTTCATAACGATATACTGTACCAAACTCTGCACAGCGGAAAGGAAGGTCCCTGTAACTGCGTGGCTTGTTGGCATAAATCTCACAGTGATGAGGACAGTTCATCGGCTTCAGCAAATACTCTTCACCCTCCTCGGGAGTCTGTATAGGCTGGAAACTATCCTTTCCATAATGATCCCAGTGACCTGATGTCTGATAAAGATTCTTACCACCGATATTGGGAGTGATAACCTCCTGATAACCATATTTCTTCTGGATACGACGCAGCATATCCTGCAAACGCAGACGCATATCAGTACCCTTTGGCAGCCAAATAGGAAGTCCCTTGCCTACACGCTCAGAGAACATAAAGAGTTCCATCTCCTTACCAATCTTACGATGGTCTCGCTTCTTAGCCTCCTCAAGCATAACTAGATACTCATCCAGCAACTTCTTCTTGGGGAACGAAATACCATAAAGACGCTGCATCTGAGCCTTTGTAGCATCGCCACGCCAAAAAGCACCGGCAACACTCATCAACTTGACAGCCTTGATGATACCTGTAGATACAATATGGGGACCTTTACACAAATCGGTAAAATTACCCTGTGTATAGGTAGTAATACTTCCATCCTCGAGGTCTTGCTCGATGTGCTCGCATTTATATGTCTGACCAGCAGCACCAAACAGCTTCAAACTGTCTGCTTTGCTAATCTCTTTACGTACCACGGGCTCATCCTTACGAGCCAACTCTATCATCTTGTCCTCAATCTGCTTAAAATCGCCCTCCTTTATCATTTCTCCGTTAGGAAGCAAGACATCATAGAAGAAACCGTTTTCTACAGCAGGACCAAAACCAAACTGAATATTGGGATATAGTTCTTGTAAAGCTTCTGCCAGCAAATGTGCGCTGGTATGCCAGAATGCGTGCTTTCCCTCTTCGTCTTCAAACTTATAAAGAACGACTTTAGCATCTTCATTAATCGGACGGTTAAGCTCTACCGTCTCACCATTTACACCACAAGCAACAACGTCCTGTGCCAAACGTGAAGAAATGCTTTCGGCTATCTGATAACCAGATACGCCAGCTTCATACTCGCGCACCGAACCGTCTGGAAAAGTAATCTTAATCATATGTTGTTTTATTATATATTCCTAAAAATGAGCTGCAAAGATAATCATAAAATGTTAAAACAGAAAAAAATCATCTAAAAGATTTACCTTATTCTGCTATTTTTTCTCGCCAGAGTACCTCTTTATTAGATTATATGCCGAATAAAGTCCCAGTTCACCTGCCTGACTGAGATTACTGAGCCCCTCTGATAGTTGGCCGTTTAATATATATGCAACTCCCTTTCCATAATAAGCATCAGGAAAATGGCCATCCAAATCTATAGCCTTTCCAAAAGCATTGATTGCACCAGGATAATCTGCAAGTTTTATCATCAAACACCCAATGTTGTAATATAAGTAAGGCGACTGTGGATTCATATCAAGCGCTCTGTTATAATCCTGCAGCACCATCAAATAGCCGAGCCTTAGGTCTGTTGCTTGCGAAGTAGAACTTGACACCTCGAGTTGTGCATATCGACACTGTGCCCTAAGCATCAATGACAGAACATCATCCCCGTATTTAAGCACATAAGTATCCATATCAGCGATTCCGTTTTCGAAATCCCTTACATGATAGTAATCCAATGCACGTTTAAACAACAACTCCTTAATGATACCTTTTTCATTAATTGCTTCAGTAATTGATAAAATAGATGCCAGATGGGTATTAAGCTGAGTCTCCGTCATATTACCCTCATCATCTGTAAGATATAAAGTGGACGGCAGTATCGAACGGGAATTCATCTTATCCAACTCCTTGCTATAAGCAACATACAACTTGACGTCTGAAGATTTCTTGTAATATGTAAATATATAAAGCGGCTCAGGCTTGAGTTCTGTCTGCTTATTCTGAACCTTTCCGCGATACTCGCTGGCATACTGGTTCTCTGTCTCGTGTGTATCCTCCTCTATCAGCTTATCGTAGTCATCGATATTCTTTTCACTCTTTTTGCGCGTTTTCCCTGAACTTTTATAAGTGCCGGTAGCAACAGCCATTCGGGCTTTCAGAAGCTTATATTCGTCGCGTTCAGCTCCATACACATCACCGATTTTCCTACGAATCTCAGCGCGTTTATGGTATCCCGCCCAAAAATCCGGATAATCTTTGATAACAGCACTGATATCCCTTATAGCGCCATTATAATCTCCAATATTATCCAAAAGCAAAGCACGGTTATATAGAACAATCGTATTATCGGGTTCCATCTTGAGAACGACATTCAAGTCTTCTATAGCAAGATTATCCTCACCCACACTTGCTCGTAAAAGTCCACGATTATAACGGGCTGAATAGCTGTTTGGTGCAATCTCGATAGCAGCATCATAATCAGACATGGCTCCTCTCAGATTATCCTGATTATATCGCGCAAGGGCTCTGTTGATATAAAGGTTTGCCTGCTTAGGAGACTGCAGAATTGCCTTGTCCAAACTTTTTTCAGCCTCTGCATATTCTTTTCTGTTGGCCTGGAACATTGACTTCATGCTCCATGCCCTACCCTCGTAGGCATTCTGCGCCAAAGCACGATCAATCCACTTCTCTGCCGCAATAGTATCAGTTCTCAAGAGTGCAACCTGAGCCTTCAACGTCATATGCTCGGGTTCCTTTGGCCATTGGCTTATCATCACATCAAGGGCAGAATCTGCCTGTTCATATTGCTTCAATTCTATTCGAGAAAGAACCAAATTATGCCAACAGGATTTTTCCAAAGGGTTAATCCTTATAGCCTGCACATAATCATCAGCAGCTAATGCATAACGTCCTTGATTTATGCGACATAAAGCACGTAGCATAAAGTAATTACACATATAAGGATTGTGTTCCAAAGCACTACCGCAATCAATCTCAGCTCCCTGATAATCCTCCAAATAAAACTTCGCCAAACCTCTATAAAAGTAAGGTTCACCTAACCAAGGTTTGGCATTCACAACCATATTAAAACGTTGGATAGCTAAGATATAATCCTCATAATACAGAGCATTACGCCCCATCAAAAGAACTCTGTCCGTATTGATTTGAGCGTAACATTTACTTCCATTCTCGAATACAAAGAAACAAGAACAGAGAAGAAAAAGAACAAAACGAAAACGACTCAACCTATTATGGTTTTTATCTTTTAACCTTAACCTTGTAAGAACAATTGAACTTACCTTTAATTATCTGCTGCAGCTTAGCTTTTGTAAGTTGTTTACGCAAACCCGTCAAATGGTCGGTAAACACCACTCCGTCGAGATGATCAAACTCATGCTGCATTACACGGGCCAAATAGCCTGATACCCACTCATCATGCTCCTGAAAATTCTCATCAAGATATGTTACACGAATACGTTTGGGACGTTTCACACTTTCATGCACTCCAGGCAGGCTCAGACACCCCTCCTCCATAACATCAGTTTCCGTTTCATCGTACTCCTCGATATATGGATTGATAAAAGAATGTATATATCCTTTATATTCGGGATAATCCTCGCTTATTAAGTCCAGATTTATCACCACCAATCTGATATTTAACCCCACCTGAGGTGCAGCCAGTCCAATACCCTCACTTTTATCCAACGTATCATACATATCCTGAATAAGTTGTGTCAGATTAGGATAGTCTTTATCAATGTCCTCAGCCACTTTACGTAAAACGGGTTGACCAAAAGTATATATTGGCAATATCATCTTATGAATACTATTTGATTTTCTAAATGATTTCAAATTTACATATTTCCACGCCCTTCCATCCATCCTTGCAGAATAATGGTTGCACTTATCTCGTCAACCAAAGCCTTATTCTGACGGGCTTTTTTCCCAATACCGCTCTGCAGCATCGTTTGATGAGCCATTACACTTGTATAACGCTCATCCCACATGTCAATGGGGACGTCTGGAAATGTCTTAGCAAGCTTACCTACAAAAGCTTTGACTCTGGGAAGGTTGTCGCTGTCCCTCCCATTTGTCTGCTTGGGAAGTCCAACCACAAACCGCTCCACAGGTTCCTTCTTCAAGTAACCTTGCAAGAAACTTAACAATTGAGGCGTTTCCACCGTTGTAAGCCCACCAGCAATGATTTTCAAAGGGTCCGTCACAGCTAACCCTGTTCGACGGACCCCGTAATCTATGGAAAGAACCCTTCCCACTCGTTAAAAAAAAGAGGGTTCTATATTACTTCTGGTACAACAACCAAGCACCAGCATATTGGCCTTCAAGAGCTGCACGACTCTGAGCTGCCTCAGCCTTTGTATCATAGCTGGTAGCAATTACACGATACCAATCAGCACCGTTAACAACAGCCTTTACTACACGAGGAGTATAGCCTTTGCCTGCCAGCACATTACTCAAAGCACTTGCATTGCTCTGTACGCTAAAGCTTCCAACAACAACGCTATATGCCTTCAAAGGAGCACCGTTAACAAGTGAAACATTCTCTGTACGAACAGTCACATTGCTGTAATCTGCAGCAGGAGTTGTTGTCACAGGAACTGTAGGTGTAACAGCCACAGGTGCTGTCTGCTGGGTTGTAACAGGTGTTGTATTAACAACATTTTCCTGCTGAGCCTTAGCCTTCTCATATGCTTTTTTATAAGCACTTTCCTTACTCTTACATGAAGTCATTGCAAACACTGCGCAAATAGCAGCGCCCATCAATAATGTTTTTTTCATACCTTTAATTACAAATAATTTGATGTTACTTTTATTATCATGTTATTTTGGCGCAAAATTAGCAAATATTCTACACGTACGCAATACATATTTCTAAAAAAAGTGTTAAATAACAAACAAAATGGCCTTTACAAGCACAACAAAAGAAAAAATAACATATATTTGCATTGGATTTATATTACAAACAAACAGAAATTGTCATTATGAAAGCAATTAATTATCTATTGGCATTCATTGGTGGTGCTGCCGTTGGTGCTGCATGCGGTTTACTTTTTGCTCCCGAAAAGGGTTCTGACACACGTGAGAAAATTGCCGAGGCTTTGCGCAAGCGTGGCATTCGTCTGAACAAGAAAGAAATGTCAGACCTCGTTGAAGAAATAGCAGAAGAACTGCAAACTGTAAAGGAAGACGCAGAATAACAGTTGTTAGACAGGTACATGTTAGGAACAGGTAAATATACAGAGGATATCAGAGATATTATTCTAGAAGTAAAGAATTACCTGAATCTACAGAAGAAATATCTGGCAATAGATGCGGCAGAAAAGACCACAGTGATTCTATCTGCCGTAGCTATTGCTGCTATATGTATTGTGTTTGGAGGAATCATTCTTTTCCTCTGCACCTTTGCATTTGCATACTGGATAGGAGATTTACTAAACAGCATACCTCTAGGATTCCTAACAATGGCTTTTATTGTCGCCTTACTATTACTGCTGTTCTATTGCAAACGCAATGCATGGGTAATACAACCCCTTGCACGTATGGCAGCAAAGTTATTTGTTGATAATAACGAAGAGGAGGAACCCTGATGACTGACATGCCTAACATTTCTTCCCAGATTGATGCACTTAAAGCTCTTCAAGAAAACAAGCAACAGATAAAGAAGGAGTTAAATGCATCCAAAGACCGCTTACGGGGCAAAATCCAGAGCATTATCTCCCCATCATCTGACTCACGCAAGAAGACTACACGTATTAGCCAGCTTGTAAGCAATGGATTTGCCATTTACGAAGGAATCAGACTTGGCATCAGTATTTTTTCTGCTTTCCGATCATTATTCGGAAAGAAACGCCGTCGTTACTAAGTCTGCCCCATTCTTCTTATTCCTGTGTTGTAGAATAATCTATCATTCTCTTGATTGCCCTTTGGCAAACAGGACAGAAGTCTGGCGCTTCATTTATTTTCATCCTACATTCCTGAACAGGTCTGTACACACCCTTTGATTGATAGCCGGCTCCCTCATACACCCCTACTTGAGTATACATATCATTGCCCGTTGGCACTGTAGGAATCCTTGTATGGAGTTCTAACATGTCAGCCCACTTACTTTTGAAATCTACCAGCGTGGTAATATTTGGTTCCCAAGGTTCCGTATCCAAAGGATACATCACTTCGTATGCGTCGTCATAGAAATATTCATCAGCCAGCCCAGCAAAGCTATGACCAAACTCATGGACCAAGACAGGAATACTATTTTTGTTATGCGCTGCAGACATCAGGTAGCTGTTATATATTCCGCCACCGCCATAATTGTCGGTATTGGCAAGAATAATTATGTGCTCGTATGGCAATCCCGACAACACATTGTGCAACTTCTTTAATTGCAAGGTTGTCAGATACCTATCACTATAAAAGGTATCATAGTTACTACTAAGAGCTGTATTCTTCCAAACATTATCATGGGGGACACTTACACCTGAATGTTGAGAAGGAGCCATTACTGCAATAAAATTAAACCTGTCTATCATAGATTTAAAGGGCTCGTGAGAGACCAGTGCATCAATAGAAGCCTTACAATCCTTTTCATAGACATCAAGCTCATCCGCCTGATACCCTTCTGCCACGAAAGCTATATCTATTTTTTCTTTGCTATCACCAGACTGCAATAGGTATTTCCACTTGATATTATTGTCAACAGACATAGGCCTAATTAAGATGTCATTGGGATCAACATGATGTGTCATTCTCCCACTAACCTTATTATGGATATCAGTCAGGAGAATCGTTATGTCAACAGGATATTTAGGAAAGGGAACAAGGAAAATATTGTCAAAGGACTTTGGTGTTCTTGTTGCCTCCTCTGTACCCTGCCATTCCTGAAAGAGAGTACTGAACGAATATCTATACAGGAGTTGCCCACTTTTACTATCCTTGACACAGATTTGCCCATTTCCAGACAAGAGGAGACTATCCATATTTACACGCCGTCCATACCAACCGTCAAACCACTTCATTTCATCAAGAAAGATATACTGGCTTTGGTTATCACCCGAGAAAGAGTAATCCAGCCTTAACGTCCTATTCTGAAACCAGTCATCAAAATCTTGGGCACCAACGCAAAGGCAAAATTGAAGAAAAAAAAGAATAAAGAATAATGCTTTCACAAAATCACGTTTTAATGAGCACAAAAGTACCAAACATTATGCAAAAAGCCAAACATATCGTTTATAATAATGTATAAAGAAAGTAAAAAAATATCTCAGGTCAACCACATCGTTGCCTAACTAAAAGATAATTGATATCTTTGCATCTGCAAACAAACAACATAAGGTCATGACAAAAAAAGAGCTTTACCGACAGGTACAAGATTATTTTCTAAAGGCGATGCCTGAGGCAAAGACCGAATTACACTACTCCACACCTTTCGAACTACTTGTAGCAGTAATTCTGAGTGCTCAATGCACAGATAAGCGCATTAACCAAGTCACCCCACGACTATTTGAGGACTACCCAACTGCCGAGGCCATGGCAGAAGCAACACCAGAAATCCTTTATGAGTATATCCGCAGCGTTTCATATCCTAACAGCAAGGCAAGACACTTGTCAGAAATGGCAAAAATGTTACAAAGAGAATATCAGGGAGTTGTGCCATCAGAATTAAAGGATTTAACAAAGCTCCCAGGTGTTGGTCGAAAAACTGCCAACGTAATTCAAAGTGTGGTTTTCCAGAAAGCCGCCATGGCGGTTGATACACACGTTTTCAGAGTCAGCCATCGTATAGGATTGGTGCCCGACTCATGTAAGACACCCTTAAGTGTAGAACGTGTGCTTACTAAATATTTCCCAAACGAAATAATACCACTTGCACACCACTGGCTCATCCTTCACGGAAGGTACATTTGTACTGCCCGTTCACCCAAATGCGAAGAATGTGGCATTCTTCATATTTGTGCAAGAAAATTTGGAGAATTCAAGAAATAGCCATAACTTTGCGGGCAATTAAAGAGACTGTTTGTTTTTATTTAAAATATTAAGAAAAGATGACTATTAACGAGTACAATTTTGCCGGTAAGAAGGCAATCGTTCGTGTTGATTTCAATGTACCCTTGAAAGAGGGAGTTATTACAGATGATACCCGTATCCGCGGTGCAGTTCCTACACTTAAGCATATTCTCGAAGGTGGTGGTGCACTTATCATCATGAGCCACATGGGTAAGCCCAAGGGCAAGGTTAAGCCTGAGCTTTCTCTGGGCCAGATTAAGGATGCTGTTGCCAAGGCTCTTGGTGTTCCCGAAGTTAAATTTGCTCCAGATTGCGCCAAAGCCGCAGATGCTGCAGCCAACCTGAAAATGGGTGAGGTGCTTTTGCTGGAGAACCTGCGTTACTATCCCGAGGAAGAAGGTAAGCCCGTAGGTATCGACAAGGAAGATCCTGCTTACAAGGCTGCCAAGGAAGAGATGAAGGGCCGTCAGAAAGACTTCGCCAAGACTCTTGCCAGCTATGCAGACTGCTACGTAATGGATGCTTTCGGTACAGCACACCGCAAGCATGCATCTACAGCTGTTATTGCAGATTACTTTGACGCAGACAACAAGATGTTAGGTTACCTCATGGAGAAGGAAGTACAGGCCGTTGACAACGTTCTTTCTAACATCAAGCGTCCCTTCGTTGCTATCATGGGTGGTTCTAAAGTATCATCTAAGATTGGTATTATCGAGAACCTGTTAGGCAAGGTTGACAAATTGATTCTCTGCGGTGGTATGACATATACATTCTCTAAGGCTCACGGTGGCGAGATTGGTCAGTCTATTGTTGAGCTCGACAAATTAGACGTAGCCCTGAACGTTGAGAAGATGGCTAAGGAGAATGGTGTTGAGCTTATCCTTGGTGAAGATAGCGTATGCTGCACAGACTATGATTTCTCTACATTCTCAGTTAAACCAGGTGCTAAGATTGAAACATTCAAGTCAACTGAGATTCCCGCAGAGTTCGAGGGTCTGGATGCAGGTCCTATCAGCCGCGCTAAGTTTGCTGCTGCTATCAAGGGCGCCAAGACTATTCTTTGGAACGGTCCTGCTGGATGCTTCGAGTGCGATGACTTCTGCGCTGGTTCACGTGCTGTAGGTGATGCTGTTGCCGAGGCTACTGCTGAGGGTGCATTCTCTCTCATTGGTGGTGGTGACTCTGTTGCTTGCTGCACCAAGTTTGGTTTGACCGACAAGGTTTCTTACATCTCTACAGGCGGTGGCGCACTGCTTGAAGCTATCGAGGGTAAGGTTCTTCCCGGCGTAGCTGCTATTAAAGGTTAATACAACATTTCATGTAAGTTATTAAAGAATGAAGCATTTCATTTCATTCTTAACGTCTATTATAATGCTGGCCTCCTGTGCTCATAAACAGGAGGCCATGCTTTCTGTTCAAGATGACAAACTGGCAGATAGCCTTGCACTTCACGTAGCGATAATGCCTACATTAGGTTGTCTGCCCATATATTATGCCCAAAAGACAGGACTTACAGACTCCATGGATTTGGATATAAGGTTACTCCGCTATTCTGCGCAGATGGATATTGACACCGCAATAACCAAAGGACATGCAGACATAGCATATACCGATATAATCCGAGCTATAAGACTTTCAGACTCCACACATTTATCATCCTTCTTAGCTGTTGACGAACCTATAACCTTGGTCGCTCCCAAAGGAAAGCGAATCAGCAAGGCCAAGCAGATGAGCGAAAAAATGATTGCCATTTGCCGTCTTTGCGCCACCGACTATTGGTGCGACAAGATGCTTGACAGTGCCAAAATTAGTCCTGACAGCATTTACAGGCCACAAATCAATGACGTTAGGCTACGTGGTAAGATGCTGTGTACAGGTCTGCTTGAAGGTGCCATGCTGGAGGAGCCCTACGCATCTTGGGCCATATTGGAGGGCAACAAGAAACTTATGAAAACAAAGGATGAATCCATCCAACTGGCAGTTTGGGTAATTGCCGATAGCTTGACGAAAGACAAAAGGAAGAAAGGGCAAGCCCGCAAATTCATATCTGTTTACAAAGCTGCAGTCGAAAACATCAACAAAGGGCTTTATGCTGACTCGCTTCGTTCCATATTGGTAAAAGAATATGAGATACCAGAATCCATTGTAGATTCTCTCAACATAATCCCCATCAAACAACCAACCCTTCCTAAGAAAAAAGATGTTGATGAAGCCGCCAACTGGCTCACCGGTCGTGGAGCGCTCCCCAAGAACTTCACCTCTGACACATTCATCAAAACCACAATCGCAAAATAACGTAAATGGATAACGCAACACTCAACAACATAACTGAGTCTTGTAGAAAAGAACTGTCTGTTCTTGCCATAGGTTCAGGTTTAATTCAACTGAAGACGATTGCACGATATTGTCCCAACAATCAGATAATCTCTCAGGTTGAGGAAATTATGAAAAATTACCATAGTATGTTATCATTTCTTGCTAACGGCGGAAAAGATGAAAAACGAGGTCAGACACAGGAGAAGATAAGTCAGAAGGCACTGGCTGTTCTGATGGCAGCACATCGCAATATACGCTTGCAAGAAGACAATCAGAAATACTCAAAATCTTATCATGAACTGCAAAACCTGTATGGCACAGAACCCGAACAAGAGTTGTTGAAGAAATGGGGTAGCAACCTTGAACCAGACGAACAGATGCTCATTCAGGACCATCTCTTCTTACTCATCTGGACATCTCCTCTATGGACGCAGAAGCAAACTGCTCAATGGTACGAGTTCCTCAGCCGTCAAACAAATAATATACAGACCCATCTTGTTGGAGCTGTTTTTCTATCCCTCTGGGAGTATTTCGACGTAGAGAAACTCTCTTTGCTGTTTTTCTTTACCGAGAACGAGAACGAAAAACTAAATGCCCTCTCCATAACGGCACTCATATTTCTGGCAGAAAAATATAAGTTAGAGATTACCCATTACCCCGATTTATGTAAACGTTATCAGGAAAAGCCCATTAAATCGCATTTCTTTGAAGTTCTAACTGAAAAGATGATTATGCATCAGACTCTCTTAGCCTTAAAAGAAGAGGAGAGCATGATTACATCGTTCTCTCTTTCCATGTCGCAGGAAGAGATGAACCAACTAATGGAAAAGAAGATGAAGCATCTTCAAAAAATGATTGCTGGCGGTTTAGACGTAAACCTCGGCAATCGTATGTCCTTATGGAGCAGATCGGACTTTTTGCGAGATAACATATCTCATTGGTGGGTACCATTTGAGATTACTTCTCCTGCTATACAGGACCTTCTTATAGATAAGGACGGCAACTTCAAAGCAGATTCTTATAAGATGCTCGATGTTCCTAACGAGTGTGACATAGACCGATATGCCATGTACAGTTATGTAGCCAAATCAAGCCTCAAAAACAGTTTCCTTGACATCATGACAAAAGGATTTCAAGAGATAGAACAGGCAACTGACGGAGAAATATATATTCAGGTCAATCACTATAAGATTACTATGCAGAACCTGTACCGCATATTTACCTACTCACCAATTAAGAACCAAATCGACAATCCCTTCTCATGGAAATACTGCTTTTGGGAGAATCCAGTCTACCAGATTCAGTTCTCGGAGAAAGAATATCATCGTCTCATTCAGGCCATGATATCCTCTGAATTCTATAACGATACTGTCCAATGGATTGACTCCATAGGACAAAAGGAGGGTTATGACTATTATATGTTGGAGAAGAAGACGGATTGTCTGATTAAGCTCGAACAATATGCTCAGACCATAGATCCATTAACGCAAATTCTCTTTTTGGAGCCCAATGACAAAGAAGCACTGCAAAAAATGCAGCAATGTTACAAACATCTGGGTAAGCATGAAAAAGAACTCCAATACACAATGAAACTATTGGAGATGTATCCCGACGAGATGCAATATACAGATAATGCAGCATCTACCCTTATGAAACTAAAACGCTATGAAGAGGCTCTCTCCTACTTCTTCAAGCTTGATTATCTTAAGTCAGACAATCCTAGATATATGCAAGGTATAGAGAAATGCGCATTTCACCTAAAAAAGTTCGATGTAGCACTACGCTATTGCTTAGCAATACTTGAGGTTCCCAACGTAATATACAAAGAGGTACAATACAAGAACGCAGGTCATATCTACTTTGTCCAGGGAGATTGGAACAAGGCACTGGAGTACTACAAAAAATTCTTCAATGAATTCCCGCGTCTATACAAAGATGAAGATGCAATAAATATAGAGACTCTTTTTTTAGACGACGAGAAAGAACTAGAGGAAATGGGCATAAGCGCATCCGATTATCACCTGATGTACGACATGATAATGCTCCAAATCACGACCTCTCAGGATTAAAGCAATCCCTTGATAGACATATATATGCTGGCTCTTATCCGTCGGCCTGCGGGGAAAAGTTCTCTCCATGTATCAGGCGTCAGCAAATAGCATTGCCCTACATCTTTTCGAAAGATTTCTTGTAACTCTTCCGTAGTTTTGGGGCTGAAAACAAAAGAATTCACCTCATAGTCATATTTCAGCGAACGGGCATCCAAATTTGTTGTTCCTACAGTACAGAACAGGCCATCTATCATCATTATTTTGCTATGGTGGAAACCACCTTGATAATAGTACACCTCGGCACCTCGTTTCATCAGTTTCTTCATCTCAACTCCCGTAACATCAGCGTTAGCCTGTCCGTCCGTTTTCTCCGAAACCATAAGCTGAACTTTCACACCACGCGCCAAAGCATCATTCAACGCCCTACGAATGGGATTACCCAGGCAAGGGTATGGATTTACTATCTGAATCAAATGTTGTGCGTTATTGATAGCCGCACAATAAGTCTTGCGCATCATATCAGGCGAAAGACGCGGAATCCTATCTGCCAATCCTACCAACACTTTATCCTGGCTTATGTCCGAACCATCATACGAGCCAGGTTGTAGGAATTCACCAGTAACAACATACCACATACGTTCAAAAATCTGCTCGTAACCATCAACTACAGGGCCATGCAAACGTATATGCATATCACGCCATCTTCCAACCTTAGGCTTGCCATGCAGATAATAATCGGCGACATTCATGCCACCCGTATAACAGATACTTCCATCTATAATGGCTATCTTATGATGGTCACGGTGAAAAAAGTGATTTATCCAAGGGAAACGGAATTTGTCAAACGCCTCTATCTCTATTCCGGCATCTCTAACCTCTGAGAGGAAACGTTTAGAAAGCGGCTGATGGCTACATTTGTTTCCAAAACCATCATACACGATTCTAACTTTTACCCCTTGGCGCGCTTTCCTCTTTAGAATGTTAAAGAGAACCCTGCATATACTATCCTCCTGAAACTTGAAATAATCCAGATGAACAAAACGCTGAGCACGCTCTATCTCAGCAAACATATCTTGGAACTTGAGCGGGCCAGTGGTCAGCAGTTTTACCTCATTTCCCTCATAAAAAGGTATACCCATCTGTCGAAAATCGGCAATGGTACGTTCGTCAGATTGCTGTGCATAACCAGTCAGCAGACATATAATATAAAGTATAAAAAAAATAAACTGCCTTCTTACCATTTGAGGACAAAGTTACGAAATATAATTGAGAACAGAAAACTGAAAATTGAAAAATATTTTGTACCTTTGCACAATATAACAGCAAAAATATCAGATTATGAGCAAAGTCATTATCAATTCGTTTGAGGATTTTCAACAATATGTAGGTCAGGAACTTGGTACCAGTGATTATGTAGAACTCACTCAGGAGCGCATAAACATGTTTGCCGATGCCACTCTTGACCATCAGTGGATTCATGTAGATATAGAAAAAGCAAAAGCCGAGAGTCCCTTTGGTCAGACCATTGCACATGGCTATCTGACTCTCAGCATGCTCCCACACCTTTGGGATCAGATTATTGAGGTCAACAATCTGGAACGCATGATGAACTACGGAATGGATAAGATGAAGTTTGCTCAACCCGTATTAAGCGGTCAGCACATTCGCATGATTACTAAGCTTGAGGAACTGGCCAATCTGCGTGGCGCCATTAAAACGACCATCAAATTCACAATAGAGATTCAGGAGACTGGCAAGAAAGCTCTTGAAGGACTTGCCACCTTTATCTATTACTTCAAGGCGTAAACGCCCCCCTACTTTTCCTTCTTTTTATAAAACCGCACATAGTCAATCTGGTAGCGGCAAGGTAACTCCTTGGGATTTACGCGTCCAACCCAATGACCACCCAACTGCATATCTATTAGCAGATACATAGGACGGTCGTAGGGGTATTGCTTATGTCCCAATTCTGGTTGCTTTCGGTATGTAAAAGTAGGACGGTCGTTGATATAAAAACATATATGATCCTCATACAACTCAACGCTATATACATTCCAATCTCCTCGCTTTATAGAACCTATTGAGCTCCAACACTGACTCTTACGGGCTATTGTATCATACTCTGTAGTATAGGAATGAACCGTCTGATATACTATTGTATCATGGTTTAGGCGCTCCATAATATCAATCTCTCCACCATAAGGCCATTGTGCCTCTGGCAACAGCCAAGCAGCAGGCCATGCACCGGAGGCATCATCCATCTTCAGGCGAATGTCAATTCTTCCACGCTGAAAGAATACCTTTCCACGGGTATAGACGCCACTCGTAAGAAAGTGAGCTGTATCCTGCGGAAGATAATCATTGTTCAGGCCATATAGGATAAGTTTACCGTCCTTCACCTCAAAAAGCCTATCGTCCGTGCTCATATATTTGTTCCATTCCGGCGGATTGGAAAAACGAGGAATACGCGTCCAATCTTCAGATAGTTTGTCCCCATCAAATTCATCATGCCACACCAACTCCCAACCCTCGCGCTGTATAGAGTTCTGTTTCTTTGCATCAGTATGTAAAGAGAACCCAGAAAAACCTGCAAGCAGGAAGAGAACCGCATATAAACAATTCCGTTTATTCATGCCACATATATTTATATCTCATCAGTTAAGGGCTATTTACGGCTTAGTTAAGAAAATATATTTCCCTAGTTAACGAGTAATTTTTCTCTAGTTAACGAGTAATTTTTCTCTAGTTAACGAGTAAATAACGGTAGTACTACAAACAAAAAGCTTTTGTAAACCTTATACGAACGAGGAATCAAGTTTGGAAAGAGATTGTTGTTGCTCGTCATAATCAATAGCCTCTTTGTTCTTGGGGATAGAAAATGTGAGAAGCAAGGCTATGAAATACAAAACGGCAAGTACAATGTAAAGCACCTCGTATGTCAAACCCAACTGGTTGATTATAAGGTTGGACAACTGGTTGCCGCTGAGTCCAGCCCATGCCCATGCGCTGAGGGCCAGTCCATGAATGGTACTTATCTTTTCCATTCCGAACTTGCTCTGCAATAATGTGGGTAGCGTAGAGAATCCCCCCCCATAACCCGCATTTATAACACAAAGCATAAGAACAATTACTATGGCACTACTTCCGAAGGCAAAACCAAGAAGCATGACTATCACAGAGGAAGAGAGGAGTATCTTATAGATGGTCTGCTTGTTCTCGGTATAATCTGACATGGTAGAGTAACCGAATCTGCCTGCAGTATTGAAGAAGGCTGTCAGAGACGAGAGCAGACCTACTGCGCCTATGCCAACGGCTATAGCTATATTCTTCTCGAATGCAATAAGGGCCAATCCGCATGTGATATTGATATAGAACACAAACCAGATTTTCAGATAAGTGCCATTCTTGATAACCTGATAATAATCTTTCAGTCTCCACTTAACTACGGGTTCTACCCAATCCTTTGGTTTCTGAATGAGGTATGCAGCTGTAAGCATAGAGAAAATGCTTATCACAGACATAGACACCAACGTGGTAGAAACACCATATTGGGGAGTACACCATTCTATATAAGGTGAAAAAAGAACCTTAGACAATCCAAAACCGCTAATGGCAATGCCTGTGGCAAGACCTTTATGTTCCTTGAACCATAGCATCAGCGTCTTTACGGGTGACAAATAACCAATGCCCAAGCCAACACCCATAAGGCATCCGTAACTAAGCATAATACCAAGCACACTCTTTGTATAAATGGAGAAAACGGTGAGCATAAGGCCCGTACTGAAACACAGACAGGATACCACGGAAGCTGCCGTAACATTCTTCTCCACAAAACGACCACCAAAAGCCGCAGACATGCCCAAAAAGAAAATTGCTAAGGAGAAAGCGAATTCTACCTCCTTAACAGAGCACCCTACTTCTGTAGCAATATCACCCTTAAGGAGAGACCAGCAATATACACTACCTATACAGGCATGAATCAGCAATGCGGGTATTGCTGCCCGCATCCATCTATTGTTTAAGTATGTTGTTTTCATGTTATAAATTTACACAAAGGTGAGTTCTTTCTAATAGCCCAATTCCCTGACTATGGTGGAAATGCGTTCCATTGTTGTTAAACGTGTAGGGACAAGGGGGAGCCTGAGTGTATTCTCTATCATGCCCATCTCATGCAACATAGCCTTAACACCTGCCGGATTTCCATCTACAAAAAGTAGCTTAAACAATTCGGCAAACTTATGATGGATAGACAGGGAGGTATTATACTCGCCCTTTAAAGCCAAACGAACCATACGACTGAATTCTGCGGGCAAAGCATTACCAATAACACTTATTACACCTACAGCACCAAGGGTTATTAAGGGAAAGGTTATTCCATCATCACCGCTTATGACATCAAAGTTGGCAGGCTTGTTCTTAATAATATCATCCATTTGAGATATATTCCCGCTAGCTTCCTTAATAGCTACAATGTTATCGAAATCACGGGCTAAGCGCAACGTGGTCTCTGCCATCATATTAACACCGGTTCTACCTGGAACATTGTATAAGACTACGGGGACAGGACTTGCTTTAGCAATGGCAGCATAGTGCTGGTAAAGACCTTCTTGTGAAGGCTTGTTGTAATAAGGACACACGCTGAGAATACCATCTATGCCATCCCAGTTAGACGTTTCCAATTCGTGTACCACAGCTGCCGTGTTGTTGCCTCCACATCCCATGAGCAGAGGGACACGACCTGCGACACGCTCTACAAGATGATACTTAAGCATGGACTTTTCGTCAGCACTTAATGTAGGCGTTTCTGCCGTCGTACCCATAATACACAGGAAATCAGCACCACTCTTAATTTGATATTCTACAAGACGGTCGAGTGCTGCTATATCTATACTTCCGTCTTTGGCGAAAGGCGTGATAAGTGCTATGCCTAAGCCGCGGAATTTATTGTTTGCCATATGGTTATTATCCTTAATACCTTAATGTGCTGCAAAAGTAATACTTTTTAAACACTTTACCAAAAATGAAACACGCAAATTCTTGCCGAATTTTGATTTTATGTTTAATTTTGTGAAAGAATAAGGTTATTTTCACTATGACTGAGCAAGAACAGATACTGAAATTAAGAGAAGAGTTGCACCAACACAATTATAACTATTATGTGCTGAACACGCCCACCATCTCGGACAGGGACTTTGATATGTTGATGCACCAGTTACAGGATCTGGAAAAGCTTCATCCAGAGATGAATGACCCCAACAGTCCAACACAGCGAGTGGGAAGTGACCTTAACAACGAATTTGTTACGGTTCAACACAAACGCCCGATGCTAAGCCTTGCGAACACCTATAACAAACAAGAGGTAAGCGAGTTCTACGAACGGGTAAAAGACGGATTGCAGGGCGCTCCGTTTCAGATTTGTTGTGAGTTGAAATTTGACGGATTAAGCATTAGTCTGCATTACAAAAACGGAATATTAATTAAAGCTGTAACTAGAGGAGACGGCACACAGGGCGATGATGTAACACAGAACATCAGGACCATCAAGACTATTCCTCTTCAACTGCCCAAAGAAGGCAACTATCCCAATGAGTTTGAAATACGAGGAGAGGTACTGATGCCATGGACAAGTTTTGAACGACTAAACAAGCAGCGAGAAGAAAACGAAGAGCCCTTATTTGCCAATCCAAGAAATGCAGCATCGGGTACACTAAAGAGTAAGAACTCCAGCGTTGTAGCTGAGCGAGGATTGGATGCATACCTATATTATTTATTAGGTGACAATATCCCTGGCGACGGACATTACCAGAACATGGCGGCGGCTGCAAAATGGGGATTTCAAGTAAGCAAAGCCATGAAGTTGGCCGACACCCTAGAGGATATCTACAAATACATAGAATACTGGGACACAGAACGCAAGAATCTACCAGTTGCTACAGATGGCATCGTGCTGAAAGTTAACTCCCTTGCCCAGCAACGCAGTATGGGCATGACAGCCAAGAGCCCACGTTGGGCCATTGCATACAAGTTCCAAGCCGAACAGGCAGAAACCACTCTGAGGCAGGTAGTCTTTCAGGTAGGACGCACCGGAGCCGTCACTCCCGTTGCCAACATGGATCCAATACAGTTGTCAGGAACTCAGGTACGCAGAGCTACACTTCATAATGCTGACATTCTAGAACAGTTAGACCTTCACATAGGCGACCACATTTTGGTGGAGAAAGGAGGAGAAATTATTCCAAAAGTAGTAGGGAAAGCCTGCCCTACTGACTCCGATAGCCAAAAGATAAGCTTCATAACACATTGTCCAGCATGTGGAAATAAGTTAATTCGTTATGAGGGCGAAGCGGCTCATTATTGCCCAAACGATATGGAATGCCCACCTCAAATTGTCGGAAAAATAGAGCACTTCGTATCACGCAAGGCTATGAACATCAATTCCTTAGGAACCGAGATTATAGAACAATATTACAAACAAGGATTAATACATAATGCCAATGACCTCTACACACTAAAAGCTGAGCAACTATTAAATGCAGACGAGACTAATAAGATAAGTGTAAATAACATTCTAGCCGGCATAGAAGAGAGTAAAAATGTGCCTTTTGAGCGTGTGCTCTTTGCCATGGGGATCCGGTTTGTTGGAGAGAATGCAGCAAAAAGTCTGGCGCGCTATTTCGGCAGTATAAAAAGACTATCAACTGCCACTTTAGAAGAACTAACACAAGTCAATGGTATTGGTGACGTTATCGCAGGAAGTATTATCAGATATTTCGCAGATGAGAGAAATCGAAATTTTGTGAATCAACTGGAAAAACACGGTCTAAAAATGAAGATTTCACAAGAGCAACAAGAAGCAAAATCCGACCGCCTAAAAGATATGAGCATCGTTATCAGTGGAGTCTTTACACATCATAGCAGAGACGAATATAAAGAATTCATTGAAAAGCATGGCGGCAAGAACGTTGGAAGTATCAGCGGAAAGACTTCCTTTATCCTTGCCGGCGACAATATGGGCCCCTCAAAATTAGAAAAAGCACAGAAACTTGGTGTCAAGATTATGGATGAAACGGAGTTTCTACGACTTATAGGGGAAGAATGACACTAAGACAACAAACTATTCATACGAGCCAGATACTTACCAATAATGTCAAATTCGATATTTACAACAGAACCAGCCTTAATGTTGTGGAAATTCGTATTCTCGAAAGTATAAGGTATGATGCATACCTGAAATGTGTCTTCTGTAGGTCTACAAACAGTTAAACTTACACCATTCACCGTTACACTACCCTTATCAACAGTAAAATAGCCATGTGACGCCATCTCACGGTTACTCTCATATCGGAATGTGAATTGGTGGCTACCTTCCTGATCATCAACGGCCAGACAAATGGCAGTCTGGTCAACATGTCCTTGTACAATATGACCATCCAACCTTCCATTCAACTGCATACTGCGTTCTACATTAACCTCATCGCCAACTTTAAGCAGCCCTAGATTACTACGTTCTAATGTTTCGCGCATGGCAGTAACAGTATAAGTATCATCCTTAATACTTACTACAGTTAGACACACACCGTTATGGGCTACACTCTGATCTATGTTCAACTCTGCAGTAAAAGGACAGCGAAGGGTGAGGTGCACGTTATCTTGGTCATGCTGAATATCGACAACACGGGCCATTGCTTCTATTATTCCTGAGAACATATTTTTATTTTTTGAAGTTACATGTTATTTTCAAAGGCAAAGGTAGAGTAAAAATCAAGACTTAACAAGCGTAAGATAGAAAAATATACCTAATTTATTTAAAGAAGTGTGAAAAGGTAACAGGTAATTACCGCACTGACCACATATTTTTGTATCTTTGCAGATATTTTACAATTAAACAATATAGTTATACACAAAGATGAGGAGTAAAACATTAAAGATAACTTGTTTACTAATCGGCTTGAGTTCATATGTAAACGCGCAAAAAGCATGGGGGCTTCAGGATTGCATAGATTATGCCTTGATGAATAACATACAGATTCAGAAAAATAAAATAAGTGAAGAAAAAGGTAATGTATCTTTATGGAAAAACAAAGGGGAACTATTCCCAAGCCTCAGTTTCAGCACTAACCAGAACGTAGGATACCGCCCCTTTACTCAGGTTATGTCCGTAGTACAAGGTGACCAAGTTACCAACACTAGCACCAACGTTACATATCAGGGAAGCTATGGGCTAAACGCCAGTGTTACCTTATGGAACGGAGGTATTAACTACAAGAATATTAAGGAGCAGGAAATCCAGAATGAAATAACAAAACTACAGACAGAACAGAGCGAGCTAAGCATTCAAGAACAAATAGCCCAATTGTATGTTCAAATAATGTACACAAAAGAAGCACTAAAGGTTAACGAGCAGCTTCTAAAAACAGCACAAAGCCAATATGACAGAGGCGTTGAGTTACAAAAGCAGGAGCAGATGGCAAAAGCTGATGTTATACAACTTGAAGCACAACTGAGTAGCGCAAAATATGATATTGTAAACAGCCAAGCCCAATTAGAAAACTACAAACGTCAACTGAAATCTGTCCTAGAGCTAGACATCAACAACGACTTTGACATTAAGGGGGACATCCCATCCGACGAGAAAGTGCTGAGTATAATTCCCAGCAAACAGGAAGCATACAGCCAGGCTTTAGCAAATAGGCCCGAAATAAAGAGCGCAGAGTTAGGCATCGAATCAGCAAAAATGAAACTTGACATTGCCAAACGTGCACACTATCCCACCCTACGTGCCAGTGCAAGTTTAGGCAGTAACCACTCCTCTGGTAGTAGCAACAAATGGGGAACCCAAATGAAAAGTAACATGAGCATGGGCGCCGGTGTTACCTTAAGCGTTCCTATCTTTGACAATAGGCAGATTGCCAGCAACATCAGAAATGCAAAGTTACAGGAACTGGATTCACAACTCGACCTACAAGACAAGAAAACAATGCTATCAAACACCATTGAACAATACTGGATTAATGCCAATAACAACCAGCAAAGCTATCTGGCAGCAAAGGCACGCGTTAAGAGTCAGGAAGCCAGCTATGAACTACTGAATGAGCAATTCTTGAATGGGCTGAAGAATACTGTGGATGTATTACAGGGACGTGACAACGTTATAAATGCTGAACAGAGTATGCTACAGAGCAAATACACCACCCTACTTAACATACAGCTTCTAAAATTCTATACTGGCGAAAAAATAGACTTATAATAATGAAAAGTAAAAATAACACAGAATATACAACGATGAGAGGAAAAAAAATCATCCAGACGGTATTACTCCTTACAGCGTTAGTTCTAATCATGAGCAGTTGTAAGAAAGCGCCAAGCTTTACCTATAACGAGGAAGAAGCAGTGAAACAAGACATTATAACCAGTGTAACTGCAACAGGTACCATTGAGCCCGTCACCAGCGTTGATGTGGGAACTCAGGTTAGCGGTATTGTAAGCAAACTGTACGTTGATTATAATAGCACCGTTAAAGCAGGACAAATTATTGCCGAGTTAGACCGTACCAACCTGATTAGCGATTTGAACAGCGCTAAAGCAAACCTCACCAGCGCTGAAAGTACACTGGCATACCAGAAGGCTAACTACGAGCGCTTTAAGAATCTTTATGACAAAGGACTTATCAGTGCAAATGATTATGAGCAGGCTCGCCTCTCGTATGTACAAGCCCAGCAACAGGTTAATACACAACGAAACAACGTAAAACGTGCAGAAACCAATTTAGGATATGCCACCATCACCAGCCCTATTGACGGTGTTGTTCTGAGCAAAGAGGTGGAAGAAGGACAGACCGTTGCCAGTAGTTTCAATACTCCTACTCTCTTTAAGATTGCCAAAGACCTTACAGATATGCGAGTAATTGCCAAGGTGGACGAAGCTGACATAGGCGAAGTAAAAGAAGGACAACGTGTATCATTCAGTGTTGACGCATTTCCTAATGACTCTTTCAGCGGAACTGTTACACAGGTACGCCAGCAGGCCACAACAGAAAGCAACGTTGTTACATACGAGGTCGTAATAGGCGCACCCAACGAGGACCTCAAACTTAAACCTGGTTTGACGGCCAATGTTACCATCTATACGATGGAAATGAAAGATGTCTTGGCCATCCCAAGCAAAGCGCTTCATTTTAAGCCAAGCGAAGCTATGTTGAATGATGGCGAAACAATAACCGACTGCGACGCCCCCAAGAAGGTATGGACGAAGGAAGGACCTAACATTAAGGCGTTAGCTGTAGAAACTGGCATCACCAATGGTATGATAACAGAGATTGTTAGTGGGCTGAAAGTTGGTACCAAGATAATTACAGATGTCGAGACATCTATGCCTAGAATTGAAGAGACCGAAGGGCAGCAGAACAACAACCCCTTCATGCCACGACCTAGAAACAGGAACAGAAACCAGCAACAGAAAAAATAATTTGTCAAATCGATATTGTATAAGATGGACGACAAAAAAGTAGTTATTGAACTCCAAAATGTCAAACGTGACTTCATCGTTGGCAGTGAGACGGTTCATGCCTTGAAAGGCGTATCTTTCAAAATACATGAAGGGGAGTTCGTAACCATCATGGGAACATCAGGTTCAGGTAAAAGTACCCTACTAAATCAATTAGGCTGCCTTGATACACCAACAAGCGGAGAATATATTCTTGATGGAACGCCCGTACGCAAGATGAAAAGAAGCGAACGAGCTATACTCCGCAACAGAAAAATTGGTTTTATCTTCCAAAATTACAACCTATTGGCAAGAACAACAGCAGTAGAGAATGTTGAGCTCCCGCTTATGTACAATAGCTCATATAACGCAAAAATGCGTAAAGAAGCTGCAATCAAAGCATTGCAGGCTGTTGGGCTTGGCAATCGACTGGAACATAAAAGCAATCAGATGTCCGGTGGACAGATGCAGCGTGTGGCAATTGCACGTGCATTGGTAAACAATCCCGCAGTGATTCTGGCGGACGAAGCTACGGGTAATCTTGACACCAGAACAAGTTACGAGATATTAGTACTGTTTCAAGAATTACACAAACAGGGAAGAACCATCATCTTTGTTACGCACAATCCAGAAATTGCACAATATAGCAGTCGTAACATTGTACTTAGAGATGGGCACATCTGCGAAGACATTGTAAACAATAATATAATGAGCGCAGCTGAGGTATTGGCCAATTTACCAAAAGCAGAAGATGAATAAAAAGTAATTATAATAACATGAACCTAAAGAACCTACTTAAGGTAGCCATCACGGCTATCATGAGCAATAAATGGAGAACTTTCCTCTCTACCCTGGGTATCATCATAGGTGTGGCTGCCGTTATTACAATGATGGCTATCGGTCAAGGCTCTAAAGACAGTATTCGTGCCGATTTGCAGAAATGGGGCACCAATCTGCTTACCGTTAGACCTGGAGGTGAAATGCGTGGTGGTGTCAGACTTGACCCGTCCGCTATGCAAACACTAAAACAGGCCGACTACGAAGCCATACGTGATGGAGCAAGCCTAATCACACATATAAGCCCTGAAGTTACGTCTAGTGGACAAGCAATTTACGGAGCTAAAAACACAAACTCAACCATCTACGGAGAAAGCCCAGACTATATGACCATCAAGTTATGGGATATTGAAGCAGGACAATGTTTTAATGAAGAAGACGTTCGCAAAAACGCAAAAGTCTGCGTAGTAGGAAAGACTGTCGTACAGGAATTGTTTGGTGATAAAAATGCCAACTGTGTAGGTAAGGTCATAAGATTCAAGAGTATCCCTTTCCGCATCATAGGAGTACTGAAAGGAAAAGGTTACAACAACTGGGGTATGGATCAAGATAACGTTATTATTGCGCCTTATACCACAGTGATGAAACGTTTGGCTGCACAAACCCATTTCAACAGTTTCAATCTAAGCGTAATGACTGAAGATCTAAGCAACGATGCCATTGAACAGGTTTCCAAAATATTGAGAATAAACCACAAAATAAAAGAAGGAAGCGAAGATGATTTTAACATTCGTAGTCAACAAGAAATGATGGAAACAATGTCCAGCACGATGCAAACCTTACAGACAGTTCTTGTTGTAGCAGCAGCCTTCTCTCTTCTAGTCGCAGGTATCGGTATTATGAACATTATGTTAGTTAGTGTTACAGAACGTACACGAGAAATAGGTCTGCGAATGAGTGTTGGAGCCAGAGGAAAAGATATCAGCCGCCAGTTCCTGATAGAGAGTGTAATGATTAGCATGAGTGGAGGACTTCTGGGCGTTGGACTTGGATATTTATTTACGTGGATAGCAAAATCCATTGGATTCCCAGCGACAGTGCCAATATGGAGCGTTATCGTCAGTTTTGGCGTATGCGCTTGTATCGGTCTCGTTTTTGGTATAATCCCTGCCCGCAAAGCTGCCCGTTTGGATCCTATAGAAGCATTGAGATATGAATAGTCAAGAAGAGCCTTTCTTTTATGTCAAAAGTGAACACCGTTTAATCAAGGTTGTTCTTAACAAACTCTTATTCGTAGAATGCGTAAAGGATTATATGAAACTTCATATGCAAGACCAACGTCCTATTATGACACTTCTAACAATGAAAACGCTGGAAGAACATCTTCCACAACCTCAGTTTATGCGTATTCACAGATCCATCATTGTTCAGACCAGCAAGATCGATTCTATAAATAAAGGATCTGTTAATATTGGCGGCTTTAATCTGCCTATCAGCAACAGTTACAGAGAAAGTTTTTTTTCTTATATTGAAAAATACACATTAGAATAAACATTAAATAAAAAAAACATATAACAATGAAGAAATTATTTTTTGTATTTGTGCTTATGTTGCCTTTCATGGCAATAGCAAAGACCCCCGTAAGTGCCAAGTATCTTAAAGGTGGTGTTCCTGAAGAAAATGGAGTAATAGTTTTTAGAAAATCGTTCAGCGTCCCTAACATGCAGGCAGAACAGATTTACACTAGATTATACAATTACGTCAACAATGCTATTATTAGTCCTGCTATTCATGAAAAACGTACACGCATTACAAGCGATGGAAAAGAAGATGGTGTCATTGTAGCCAGAGTAGAGGAATACATGACCTTTAGCCATGTTTTCCTGAACCTCGATCGAACTCGTTTTATCTATCAGTTACAGGCTCAGGTAGAGGGAAACAAAGTTAAACTTGCCATTTCCCAAATTAGCTATTATTATAATGAGGACAATGACGGCCAAAACGGCGAATCATATAAAGCAGAAGAATGGATTTCTGATGCAGAGGCTATTAATAAGAAAGGTACAAAGCTATATCCTCGGAGTGGAAAGTTCCGTATCAAGACCATAGACCGTATTGAGGAAATCTTTGAGGATTGCATGGATACCTTCGAAGATAAACGAAAGAACGTAATTGAAGACTAAATTCTAGAACAAATATGAGCAAAGCAGAAGAGCCTTCCCTTGAAGAACAGGTAGAGCGTATTCGACGTAGACGACAGAAAGATGTCAGCCATACAAAGATTCGCCAAATTCTCAATTCGTTATTTTTGCTTTTGGCTATAATAGGCCTGGCAATGTATTTTTTAAATGACAACAACCACACTGATGCTCTAATTGTGATAGGTGTGGGAATGTTGCTAAAAATTGTGGAATTCTTTATTCGCTTTGTATTATAGAGAAATGAAGTATAATCTGTTCTTAGCTATTTTGCTGTTTTCTCTGGGCATTCAAGTTTCGGCACAAGATTATCCAAGTCGTTATTCCAATCAAAACAGGCGAACATCAGTTCGCAACAACCAATCTGGATATGACGAATACTCTGAACAGGGCGATTATTCAGACCCTGCGGGGAATCGCACAACATGGGGTCGAGACAGTACCAAGCATGCCAAACAAAAGAAAATTCCTATTGGTATGTTTCAATGGGTCTTGGAACCACGCTTGGGCACAGTAATAGATGCTGAGAACAATGATACTGTAGTACATAACTTTCAAAACTTCAATAATACTGACGGTTACACTGGTGAATACAGCTATCTGGGCAATACAGGTACCCCTAGATACAACCGTATATACATGAATAGAATTGATGACTCAGACGAGTTCCTTTTTTTACGTCCTCTTAGCTATTTTAGAGGAAGTCTAGGAGATTTTCGATTTACTAACACATTGAGTCCTATCACAAATCTGGCCTATCATTCCGTGGGAAACAAGATAAACGGAGAAGATCGCGTCAGAGCATACTTTGCCACCAACATAAATAAAGATGCTGGGTTGGGCTTTAAAATTGACTATTTATATGGACGTGGCTATTTCGTGAATTCTTCAACCAGCTCTTTTGGAACAACTTTCTATGGCTACTACAGGGGAGAGCGATACAACATACATGCTTATGCCAATGTAAATCACTTGAAGATGTTTGAAAATGGCGGAATTGAAGACGACAAGTACATCAGAGAACCTGAGAAAATAGAACAAAACTTTTCTACCACAGATATTCCCGTACTTCTCAATGACACATGGAATCGTAATCATGAGCGCAATTTCTACCTCACACACAAATATAACTTTGGATTCTATCGGGAATTAGAAGTACCTGATTCTCTGAAGCCAAAGATACCATCTGCAAGCGAACTCCTTGCAGATCTCCCAGATAGCGTACAACAAGTGCTTAGGACAGATACAATAGCACGTAGACATGCCCTTGATTCGCTTGTCGTAAAATGGCAAAATGAGCAAATTATCCCTAAAGAGTTCATACCCGTTAGCAGCATTATACATACATTTGATATGCGTGACCTTGCCCACACTTACATTGCAAATGCAACTAGCGGTTCCTATTATACAAACAACTATTACGGAGAGCTTAACAAAGTGTACGATATGACGGGAGCCATGAGCTTACGCAACACCTTTGGCTTAGCTTTACGCGAGGGTTTCAATAAGTGGGCTGCTATGGGCATAACCCTTTTTGCAACCCATAAGATAAGGTCATACAAACTACTAATGGACAATCCTCATGGTAAGGAAGTGCAGCGTTACAATGAAAACGACCTCTCCATTGGAGGAGAATTAGCACGCACACAAGGGAAACTTTTACACTTTAATGTTAATTCAGAGTTCTTCCTGAGTGGACAAAAAGTTGGTGATCTTACCATTGACGGAAAGACTAATTGGGAATTTCGTCTTGGCAAAAAGGATAGTTTGCTTATTGATATCAAAGCAATGATTAAGAACGAAAAACCTGACTTCTTCTACCGTCATTATCACTCTCAGCACACTTGGTGGGACAATGATGATTTGGCACGTCAACTAAGAATGCGTTTCGAGGGGATGCTTCGTCTGAAAAAATTTGGCACGCGGCTCAAGTTTGGATTTGAGAATATCACCAACTATACATACTTTGGCATGCAAAACACCATTCTCAACGAAAGCAGCCCACTCCTTCCTACCAACTTATCTCATGCTGTAGCAGTAAAACAATCCGACGGAAACATACAAGTATTAGGAGCATCTGTAGCCCAAGAAATGAAATGGGGGATACTACATTGGGATAATGAAATTGCCTTCCAGAAATCCTCTAACGATGACGTGTTGCCACTTCCTGCAGTAAATGTGTATTCTAACATGTATCTACTCTTCCGGATTGCAAGGCTTCTGAGAATCCAGATAGGTGCAGATATGCGATACTTTACAAATTACTACGGATTAGACTATTCACCAAGTATTCAACAGTTTGCCGTACAGGATGCCAATTTCGAACGTCAGAAGATGGGTGGACAGCCTATTGTCAATGTCTACCTGAATTCACACCTCAAGCATTTCCGCTTCTACTTCATGGCACAACACGTTTCAGGCGGAGCCAATGCCTTCTATGCACCCTATTATGGTATGAATCCCTTAACTATTTGCTTCGGTCTCAGCTGGAACTTCATTAACTAAGCTGCCCCACATCAGGCAGCGGCTGAAACTGAAGACAAGTAGTGTAATGAACGCTACAGTCCAACAAATAAAACTGGCCAAAATCGCATACAGGTAGAAGGACAGGGGCAAAGACGTAGCATCACCCATCAATATACTCCTTAGTGCCTGAAGCCTTGCTGCCTGCAGTACAATTACGGGGAAAGCGCCCATTATTATAATAATGACTTGAAGCAAAGTGCTTAGGAATTCAAAGGGGAACAACTTACCAAAGTTCCCATAGGCAATTCTAAATCCACTTTTAAAGCATTCCTTAATTGTAATGTCCGAATAGCTAACCTGCATAATCACGACAGACAGGGGCAAAAGCAACAGCCAAAGAAGGCAGAAGATTAAAAGACACCACCATTTCAAGCCCAGGAATAAAGCCGCATAGAAGCTCGTCAGGATGATACCCACCCATAACACATATATCAGCACTTTAATAGCACTACGGCCGACACATCTTTCAATATCACACTTCATTGTCTTTAGCTTAGCATTCGGAACAAAGCCTAACTCTATCCATTTGCGTAATATGGCATCAATTTGAGCTGCAAATAAAAACACAAAAGGTATGGGCATGATTATCGACAACACCAGACTAGGCCAAATATAGGGCATCAACAAGCCTAAGTGTTTAAATCCGTAGGCACAACCTTTTATTGTACAACTTATATATGAACGTTCTTTCTTAACTTGAAAAAAAATCTCTCCTGTTGTTTCCATAAATAAATTATCTTTTAGACTGCAAAATTACACTTTTTCTGCGTATCTTTGCATCCGTAACAAAAAAAATTAACAGGCAGATGGCAATATATAAAGAAATAAGATGGGGATTTATTGGTTGCGGAGAGGTTACCGAGAAAAAAAGCGGACCAGCTTTCAGTTTAATTCCAGGTTCTTCTGTATATGCTGTAATGAGCAGGAGCAAAGAAAAGGCACAATCATATGCCCAAAGGCACAATATACCTCACTGGTACACAGATGCGCAACAGCTTATCAATGACCCCAACGTAAATGCTATATACATTGCCACCCCGCCCTCTTCACACGCCACATACGCCATTATGGCTATGAAAAGCGGGAAACCCGTCTATGTGGAGAAACCCTTAGCAAGTAGCTATTATGATTGTCAACGCATCAACAGAATGAGTGAGAAAACGCACATTCCATGTTTTGTAGCTTATTACCGCAGATACTTACCCTATTTCATTAAAGTTAAAGAGTTAATTAAAAATGGGGCTATTGGCAATGTTATTAGTGTACAGATTAGATTTGCATGCCCACCACGTGATCTGGATTATAACGCTACCTCACTACCATGGCGTGTACAGCGCGATATTGCAGGAGGAGGATATTTCTATGACCTTGCTCCACATCAAATAGATTTGCTGCAAGAACTCTTTGGTCCGATTGTACATGCCAGTGGATTCAGCACAAATCGTGGAGGTTTATATGAAACGGAAGATAGCGTAAGTGCTGCCTTTCAGTTTGCTGACGGACTGACAGGAAGTGGCTCATGGTGTTTTGTCTCCCATGAGAGTGCACGTACCGATAGAATAGAACTAATCGGAGACAAGGGGCAAATCTGTTTTTCTGTCTTTACGTATGAACCCATAGCACTCCATACAGAAGAAGGAAGGCAAGAGATAGACGTCCCCAATCCTGAGCATGTTCAGTTGCCACTTATAAAAAACATTGTAGAGCACCTGCAAAAAGGAGATATCTGCACAGCCGATAGTATTAGCGCGACAGGAGTTAACTGGGTTATGGATCGAATTTTAGGAAAACTGTAATTATGAGAACAAACATAAAGCACGTATTTCTGGATTTTGACGACACACTTTATGATACGCACGGCAATGCATGTTTGGCACTGACCGAACTTTATGAGCATTTCCATTTAGAGAAATATTTTGCATCAGAAGAAGCTTTTACCATACCATATTGGCAGACGAATCGACAGCTTTGGGAACAATATGCAAAGGGAGAAATATCACGTGATTATCTGATAGTTGAACGCTTCCTCCGTCCTCTATCCGAGGGCAAAGGTCTTACCCCAACCGTAGAGTTCTGCATGCAAGTAAGCGACTATTTTCTTTCACGATGCGCAATCAAACCAAAAGTGATAGAAGGAGCGCATCAACTCCTAGATTATCTGAAAGAGCGTGGATATGTCTTAAGCATATGCAGTAATGGATTTCATGAGGTACAATATAGTAAGCTTCGTGCCAGCAGATGTATTTCCTACTTCCAGCACATTATCCTTTCAGAGGATGCTGGAGCCAACAAACCCAGTCCATTGTTTTTCCAATATGCTTTCCAATTAACGGGAGCCGAGCCTAAAGAAACCATTATGGTGGGCGATAACTACAATACAGATATCATTGGTGCTCATGAAGCAGGTTTGCACACCATCTTTTTTAACCAATCACAGGAAACGTGCACAGAACCCATAGACAAAGCAGACTACCAAGTCCGTAGTCTGAAAGAAATCATGGACATTCTGTAGGATATATAAATGCATATACTACAAAAAAATACTGCCTAGTTAAAGACAACAAATTCCTTAACTAGGCAGTTATTTAATTACTTATCATCATATCAGCATCTACTTCACCAAGTACTTGTCACCGGTTTCTTGAATTATCTTGCGTTTATAAGTATCGGGGTATCCTGGACGCTTAACAGGACGTTGGTTGCCACCAGGAGTCTTAAGGTACTGACCATTGGCATCTTGCTGCTTGACAGCCATATCGTTGTACTTAACAATGATGGTCTGTGCTAACTGATTCCACTCGTCCATCATAGCCTGAGCCGTACGATGTGAATAAGCTGTAAGGAACTTACGAGCTTCAGGCTCTGACATGGCAGCAGCTTTCTTCTCGGTCTCAGCCTGCAAAGAGTTGTAATCGGCCTCCAGACGGTCACGTACAGCCTGTACTTCAGGGAAGATAACTGAGTAACGCAGATAAGTCATATTGCTGACCCAATTCTGAACCCAGAAAGCAGAACGTGTAGAAAAGTGGAAGGTGTCAGCAGTACGTATAGCATAACACTCGGGCACACTCTCAACACCACAGTAAACAGGTGTAAAAGGTACCATATTGGCATCATCATTTCCCCACCACACTACACCGCCGATATAGTCAGGCAGCCATGAACGCATCTGAGAAACATATACATTGGCCGTCTGCTGGGTACTGATAGGACGCTCGTTGAAGTAATCCTTTCCATCCACTTTAAAGCGCAAGGGCGTGGGACGGTACGGCATTTCCCAAGGACCCATTCCCAGGTCATCCTGAATTGCCAGAGGAGTTCCTTCGTAATGATCACGCATCATATCCTTTACATCCTGTACACAAAGAAGAGTTTTAGGCTTAACATAAAGAGGCATGGCTGCAGCCTTAGAATCTCCCATAGCATATGGGAGGTAGGGCTTCATATCCACTGATGCCCAACGATTAAAGTAGCTCCATATGCGCGCCTCGCAGAAACGCAGAGCTCCGAAATCAGCAGGAGCATAGGCATCGGCAAATGAGAAATCTGCGTCTTTTCCCGTGAAGTACCCCTTCTCGCGGGCAAAGGAGATAACATCTTTACTATAGAGACAATTCTGCTTATCCTTGAGGGGGAATTGGCGAATGCGACTCTGGTTAGCATGACCGCTAATACAATCATCGGGAATACGTATAGCAACCCATACAGCACCTTTACGACCAGGCCCCTTGCCTATCATCTCCATAATCCATGCCTCATTAGGGTCTGCAATAGAAAAACTTTCACCCTCGCTGCCATAGCCGTAGTCATCTACCAATTTAGACATAACAGCAATAGCCTCACGTGCAGTCTTTGCACGCTGTAAGGTTACATACATCAAACTACCATAATCAAACATACCAGTAAGGGTATCACAGAGTTCTTCGCGACCTCCATAAGTTGTCTCATGGATAGTAAGTTGATGCTCGTTCATCAACCCAACTACGGAATAAGTCTCTTCGACCTCAGGAATTTCACCCAAATAGTTATTCGTCTCGTAGTGATAAAGTGCACGCATCTCGCCCTTTTTGTGCTTTCCCCCAGGCAAGAAATTCATATAGCCATAAGCACCATAGTCATCACAACTGTATGAAACAATAACACTTCCATCCTTGCTAGCCTTCTTGCCAACAATAAGATTGGTGCAAGCATAAACTTCATTAAACATTGAAAATTGGATGTTAATGAATAATGTTCCAAGTACTATAAACAATCTTCTCATATCAAATATATAACTCTTTATCCTTAACTCTTAATTAAAAGTTTATCGCTTCCTGCAGCCTTAAAACTCATATCTAAACCCTTAACACTATGGGTAAGGGCACCAAAGGAGATAAAATCTACACCAGCCTTAGCATATGGAATCATATTATCGAAAGTAATGCCACCACTAGACTCTGTTTCACAACGTCCTGCAACAATCTCAACGGCCTTGCGGGTATCCTCTGGCGTAAAGTTATCGAACATAATACGATCACATCCCTCTGCCAAAGCTTCGTCCAACTCCTTCCAATTACGAACTTCACACTCTATCTTCAAATTCTTACCCTTCTCCTTGCAATATTGTTTAGCACGCGATATGGCATTATGAACGCCTCCACAAAAATCAATATGATTATCCTTTAGCAGAATCATATCAAACAAACCTATGCGGTGATTCATGCCACCACCAATTTTAACAGCCTCCTTCTCCAGCATACGCATGCCTGGTGTGGTTTTACGAGTATCCAACACACGCGTCTTAGTTCCTGCATCTATGAGGGCCTGCTGATACCTGTGCGTCATGGTGGCAATGCCACTCATACGCTGCAAGATATTTAGCATTAGACGTTCGGTCTGTAGGAGGCTCTGCACTTTACCTTTGACACTCATGACAATGTCGCCTGGCTTTACATGGGCACCATCCTGAATATACACCTCCACTTGCATGGTGGGATCAAAGCGATGAAACACTTGTTTTGCAATCTCCGCGCCGGCAAAAATGCCCTCCTGCTTAATAAGGAGCTTACTCTCGCCCATCTCTGTATCAGGGATACAACACAGGGTTGTATGGTCGCCATCACCTATATCCTCTGCGAAAGAGAGGTCGATGAGCTTGTCGTTTAATTCTTCTACACTTAACATATTGTCAAATTCAAAAATTACATATTCAAAATCATCTAAAGTATATCACCTAAGCCTTTTATTCATGATGATATGGTTCTCCGTTAAGGATAGTCAAAGCACGATAAATCTGCTCCACAAATAGAAGGCGAATCATCTGATGGCTAAGTGTCATCTGCGAAAGAGAAACTTTCTCTTGGGCTACAGCATATACTGCCTCCGAAAATCCATAAGGACCGCCTACGACAAAAACCAAACGCTTCGGTCCCGCCGACATTCTCTTCTGTATCCACTGTGCAAACTCTATACTTCGACGTTCGCGACCATGTTCGTCCAGTAACACTATATAATCACCTGGCAGGAAAGATTTTAAGATTTGTTCTCCTTCCCTATCCTTCTGCTCCTTCTCGCTGAGGTTCTTGGAGCCTTTGAGCTCCGAAATAACTTCAAACGAGAACGGCACATAGTGGCTAATGCGCTGTACATATTCCTGAATAGAGGCAATGAAATGCTTATCTGTGGTCTTACCAACTACTGTGAGAACAATCTTCATTCTTTGGTAGACTTTATATATTCATAGCATCCAGCATCAGGAACATCATCGCCTATTCTGCTCCGTCCCAGACGGTCTGTCGTTAGACCATTCATAAGCAAGGGGTCAGCCATATTGCGAATCTCACTCAGGGAGTCGGGTGTAAAGTCGTAAATAAAATTATGTGTATCAAAGGCCTTAAAGTTCTTCTCACCCTGAATCTCCATCTCCTCGTTCTCGAACTTACAACCAATAAAATGATTATCATCATTCTCACCCACAGTGCGCAAAAAACTATTCTGAAAGTAATAATATTCAGAATCCTCATACTCTGGAGACAAATTGCCCATAATAACATCATCGGCATAGCCAGTAATAACACTATTCAGTACTTGGATATAACGGAGTTCATAATGTAATCCGTTATTATCTACATTAGCAACATAAAGAGCCTCCCCTCTATCGTAACTTAAAGGATAATATTGAGCTATCGTACAATGACAAAACGTATAAGCACCACCCAATACACGTACACAATCGCCAAGGGTGTTACTGATCTGCGTATTTAGAACTTCTGCATTACAATTAACCAGACACAAACCATCGCCTCCCACATTGTGTATAATGCAATTCCGCATGGTAAAAGCCAACTGATCCAGCGAGGTACTATCTACACGGATTCCCCAACGACCACTGTGAAAGTCACAATTTACAAAAGAATTGTTATAGCTACCCTTATGTATAGTTATTCCCTTCCATCGACTGGGTGTATTATCATAAAAAAGATAATCAAACATACGATCAGTACGAGCACCCCGGAAAGTAACAGGTTTATCTATATTCCCGTGCGCATTGATACGACCATAGATATCAACCGCAGTACTGTCATGCATCAGAAGCTTGGTACCTGGAAGCAATTCAAGGCTTGCGCCCTTAGCCACTACAAGAGAATCATAAATAAGATAAGGTTTATCTGTAGCAAGGGTAGAATCCGTCTCAATATACATGCCATGAATAATATAGGCATCAACAGATCCTGCCGTAAGCAGCACACGCTGCAGAATACCATTTTCAAGACTAAAGAGCAACTCATCCGAATAAGTAACAGTATCCGTAGTTCCACTTTCGGGCAAAGTGACTTCAATACGAACCAAAATACTATCTTTCTTTCTGATAAGATAATCATTACCAGAACCGCTAGCCAGATATTCCCCATCAACATTTACACGGAACAGACTCTCGTTTCCCTTCTGCAATCGAACATTAGAAACACGTACACCATCTGAGTTCTTATTGAAAACATACAGTGTCTTTGTCGGACTGGCAATGGTAGATATCAACGTATCAAATCGCACCGTATCTTCAGAAAAGGACAAACGAAATGACGGATTGTCTGAAAACGAGTCGTAATTGGAACACGCACAAAACAACCCAGCAAACGCAAAAAACAGGATGTATATAATTTGACTTTTCATTATTTCTCTTCAGGAATATTCTTCAGAATGGCAAGAAGCCAGTCCCAAACAATCTGAACGGAGGGAATGAGAAGCTTCTCATCAGGACTATGCACACCGCGCATGGTAGGACCTACGCTAATCATATCCATTCCCGGATACTTCTCACTGAAAAGCCCACACTCCAACCCAGCATGAATACCCAAAACCAGAGGTTCTTTATTCATAAGCTTGCGATACTGTTCAACAGCCACCTGCAGGATAACACTATTAGGATTCATCTTCCACCCAGGATAACCCTCGCCTATATCTACCTTAGCACCGGCCAATTCGAATACGGCTGCAAAAGTATTGGCCATATTCACACGAGCGCTATAGATACTACTGCGCTGAGAACTATTTATCTCAATAACCTTAGTTTCTGGACGCATGTGAATGCTTGCAAGATTACTGCTGGTTTCTACAAGGTCTATATCCTGACACATAGCAAACACACCATTGTCAACAGCCTGCAATGCAGTAATAAGTTTGGTACTGGTATTTTTATCCACAGACTCAACAGCAGTATCCTCGGAAGAAAGTATGAATTGCATAGTCTTTTCTGTCACGCTGAACTCTTCTTCAACGTCTGCAGCATAAAGGTTCCAATCTACACGAATCTGCTCTTTATCCTTCATCGGAATAGCACAGACACATGTAGCCTCACGAGGTATGGCATTATGTAATCCACCGGCCTGAATATCTACTAGACGAAGGTCATATTTCTTTTGAACGAGATAAAGGAAACGTGCCAAAAGTTTATTGGCATTGGCACGACTCTTGATAATATCATCGCCACTATGCCCCCCCATTAAACCTTTAACACATAAAGAAAAAGTAAAAAATCCCTGAGGAACTGCTTCAAGGTGATATGGCAACTGAACAAAAGTACGGCAACCACCTGCACAGGAAACAAAGATCTGTCCTTCATCCTCGCTATCAAGGTTCACCATCATGCGTCCCTTCATAAAATCACCATCCATACCAAAAGCACCCGTCAGGCCCGTCTCCTCATCGCGAGTGAACACACACTCCAATGGACCATGTTCGATGTCGGCACTCTCCAGAAGCGCCATCTGCATAGCAACACCTATTCCGTCGTCAGCACCAAGAGTGGTACCCTTTGCCTTCATCCAATCTCCGTCTACGTATGTCTGAATAGCATCCTTGGAAAAATCGAACGTTAAATCCTTATTTTTCTCACATACCATATCCATATGACTCTGAAGAATCAGTATCTTGCGATTCTCCATGCCAGGAGTGGCAGGTTTACGTATAACAACATTACCTACCTTATCACAATCCGTCTCTAACCCAAGCCGTTTTCCAAAATCAACAAGAAAAGAGATCATCTGTTCCTCTTTTTTTGAAGGACGAGGAACTGCATTTACTTTCGCAAAACAATCAAATACGCACTTAGGTTTTAACTCAATTTCAGTCATAATATTTGGTTTATTTTATCATTTTCTATACCTTTGCAGTTGCAAATATAGCAAAATATGTTGAAAGTAGTATTATTAACTGCGGGAATTGTTGCGATATCAATAGCACTTTTGTGTATTAAATTGATAATTCTCCCTAACGGGAAGTTCGCAAGTTCACATATTAGCGACAACAAGGAGATGCGTAAACGCGACATACATTGTGTTCAAAGCATGGATAAAATGATGAGAAAAGAAAACCCTCACAAGGTAAAAGAAAGAATATAAATTTATAATTATAATGTATATGAAGAAATATCTGCTTGGCATCTTCGCGATGTCTTTGGGAATGTCGATATCAAGTTGTAACAAAGCTGCAGAAGAAGCCGAAACAACAGAGAACGAAGAAGTGCAATCTATTGGCATTAAGATTGCATACGTAGAGTTAGACACACTGATGAGCCAATACCAGCTCTATAAAGATTATAGCGAGGTATTGACACACAAAGGAAACAACATACAAAACACATTAGCCCAAAAACAACGCACATTGGAGGGTCATGCTGCTGCCGTCCAGAAAAAGTATGAAAGCAATGGTTTCACAACCCGAGACGAACTGGAACGTGCGCAGAGTAACATTCAACGCGAACAGCAGGAATTGGCACAATTGGCAGACCGCCTGAACAATGAGTTTAACGAAGAGCAAGCTCGCATCAATACAGAAGCAAGAGACAGTATACAGTCTTTTCTTAAGCGCTACAACAAGACCAAAAAGTATGATTATGTAATGGTAAAAGCAGGAGATAATTTGCTAATCGCAAATCCCAAGTATGACATTACACAAGATATCGTAAAAGGTCTAAATAAGCGTTACAAACGCAGTGCTGAAGTAAACGAACATATTAAGGCAGAGAAAGAAGCCAACAAGTAAAAAACTTGTTAACAACATTGTTAATAAGTTTTTTATCTTTTCTTTTGGCAAAATAAAAATAATCTGTACTTTTGCAGCGTGATAAATCTATCGAGACATATAGAATTTCAATTGCTATACCACAACTTAGTTGTGGTACCAAGACTGGGTACGTTTAAGGTAACTTATGTACCCAGCAAGTGGATTGAGGAGGAAGAAATCCTTCTGCCTCCCTATAGAGCATTAAGCTTTACGAATGAGGTGAATGAAACAGACACCCGATTCATTGAAACAATCTCTGCCAGCTATCAAATATCAACAGAAGAAGCTTACATAGCAACACTAGAGTTTACTGAGAACATTCAACAGGAACTTAATGAATATGGAAGTTTCGAACTGGGTAGCATCGGAGATTTTGTCCAGGATGAGGCAACAGGGAAAATAAAGTTTATTCCTTGTCAGGCTGGTGTGGCTTCACCATCACTTTACGGATTGGATGCCATCCACGTTCACCCCACAAAACAGATTGTATTACCCACTCACAAACAAGCACAGAAGAAAATTGTCAATACTGATGCAAAACATGTAACCATCAATATTAACAAGCGTTTGCTTCACTACGCAGCTGCCATCGCAGCTGCCATCGTTTTATTCTTTGCTTTTAGCACACCCGTTTCTCAGGATGTCTTTACACAACAACAAGATATTCACTCTGAGCTATTCCTACCCTCTAGTTTTATTACAGAACAACAAGATAACTGTATTCGGAAAGAGAATAATAAAATGGGGATAAAATCCTCAAAGGAGGACGTTATAGAGTCTATCGACAAAGAAAATGCCTCAGACAACCCACAAGCAGAAAATATAGATGAGAATCCCACATTCTCTGTTGTTATCTGTTGCGGTGTACCTCTCAGAAATGCGGAAACATATTGCAAAAACTTGAACGAGCGGGGTATTAAAGCCGTTGTAGATAATTCTGGAACGGTTCTAAGAGTTCTAGTTCCGAACTTTACCTCAAGAGAAGATGCTTTAACAGAGGTTCGCTCATTGCGTAACAAAAGCAAAGAGTTCTCCAACGCATGGATAATGGAGAATAAATAACAAAACTATTCAAATGAAAAGAGTACGTTGCCCTAAGTGCGACAATTACATCACCTTTGATGAAAAACAATACGAAGAAGGACAACAATTGGTGTTCGTTTGTCCCGAGTGTAATCGCCAGTTTGGAATACGCATAGGTACAAGCAAAATCAAAGAGACTCGCAAGAATGAGAATCTTGATGAACAGGAACATGCTAAGGAGCTTGGTAGCATCGTTGTGGTAGAAAATTTTTTTCATTATAAGCAGGTAATTCCACTGGAGATGGGTGATAACATATTTGGACGCTACGTTAAAGGCTCTACCATTAATAAGCCTATTGAAACTGTTGATCCAAGCATTGACACCAAACATTGCATTATTCGCGTTCAACGAAGCAAGAAGGGTAAACTGCAATATATTTTACGAGACGCGCCCAGCAATACAGGAACATTCTATATGAATGAGATTCTAAAGGACCAAGATCGTATTTACCTTGATGATGCATCCATCATAACCATTGGTGCCACAACACTAATTTTGCGCAAAGCGAATACAGAAGAAGAATAACTCAAAACATATCCTGGAATTTAATGTATAAGATTCTTGCACTTGATTTAGACGGAACGCTCACCAATAGCAAGAAAGAGATAACCCCACAGACTTTAGACGTATTAATTCAAGCACAACAAAAAGGCATACGATTAGTACTTGCCAGCGGACGCCCTTTGCCTGGCATTATGCCTTTGGCAGAACAGTTACATCTGAAAGACTATTGTGGATATATTTTGGCCTTTAATGGTGGACTCATCATAGACTGTTCAACAGGAGAATCCATATACCAGAAAGTACTTGACACTTCCGTTTACAAGCATTTGTATAAAGTTGGCAATACTGAGGATTTTAAAATTCTCAGTTATCTGGACAACTGCATAGCATGCGAAGATATAGAAAACCAATATGTACGCTATGAAGCAAAACTAAACAAGATGAAACTCCAGAAATTAAACAGTTTCCTTGACGAAATCAATTTTCCAGAACCCAAATGTCTTATTGTTGGCAATGAAGATAAACTTAGTGTACTGGAGAAAGAACTGGTGGCATATTATGAGGGCAAAATGAGCATTTACCGTAGCGAACCCTTTTTCTTAGAAATCTTACCATTAGGAATTGACAAAGCAAAATGTTTGGAATATCTTTTGAATCATCTTGACTTAAAACGTGAAGAACTGATGGTATGCGGAGACGGCTTCAATGACTTAAGTATGATAAAATTTGCAGGACTTGGTGTGGCTATGTCTAATGCGCAAACTGTCGTAAAGGAAGCTGCCGACTATATCACTCAAAGTAACGAGAAAGATGGAGTTGCTGTTGCCGTTAAGAGGTTTATTTTAAAATAATCACAAAGGAAACAACGCCTTCTTTATTTTCTCCTGCAACTCATGCATTCTACCCTTTCGGATAGAAAGCGTCATTTGGCAATCTATATCATATGACTGATTTACAATGCGTGCATCCATGTTACGCGCAACCTTAAGTACACTATTCATGAGAGGATATTCAAAACTAAAGGTATATTCCTCATCTACTGTACGTAATTCTATCTCAGCATTAGCAATAGCTTCTGCAGCAGCCGTCTTATAAGCCACGATCAATCCACTTGTACCTAATTTTACGCCACCAAAATATCGAACCACAAGAATAATGACATCCGTAAGCTCGTTACTTTTAATCTGGCCTAGTATAGGTTTGCCTGCCGTGCCACTGGGTTCTCCATTATCGTTACTTCTGAATGTGTCTCGTTCAGGACCTATCATATACGCCCAGCAGACATGACGTGCATCATAATATTTTTTCTGGTATTGTTCTACAAAGGCCATCGCCTCGTCTACAGAGGTAACATGATGAGCAAAAGCGAGGAACTTACTCCTCAATTCGGAATAAGTCCCTTCACTTTTATCTTTTATAGTCTTAAATTCGTCTATCATGAAAGTTTGTGAACAACCAAACCACTGCGCAACTTAGGTTCAAACCATGTAGCCTTGGGAGGCATGATGTTGCCACTATCCGCAATGTTCATAATCTGTTGCATGGAAACTGGGAAAAGTGCAAGAGCAAGCTTCATCTCACCTGAGTCAACACGTCGCTTCAGTTCTTCAAGGCCACGCAGACCACCTACAAAGTCTATACGCTTATCACTTCTCAAATCCTTAATGCCCAACAATTTGTCAAGAATCAAATCACTGCTGATACTCACATCCAAACTTCCTATGGGATCAGACTCATCACAAAGCCCTTCCTTGAGAGTCAGACTATACCACTTTCCATCAAGATAGAGACTAAATTCATGCAATTGCTTGGCGCGATAAGGCTCTGACCCTTGGCAACCAACAATAAAGTTCTTAGAAAGGGCTGCAAGGAATTGATCTTCCGACATTCCATTTAAATCCTTTACCACACGGTTGTAATCAAGAATAGTAAGCTGGCTAGCAGGAAAACATACGGCCATAAAGTAATTATATTCCTCATCACCCTTATGGTTAGGATTTTTCTTCGCCTTCTCTGCTCCAACAAGAGCTGCAGCTGCACTTCTATGATGTCCGTCTGCTATATACAAATACGGGATCTTGGCAAAAGTGTCTGTTATCGTTGCAATATCATCGGCATCTTTTACCAACCAGAACTGATGGCGAAACCCATCAATGGGAGCAATGAAATCATACTCCGGCTTACCTTCTGTAATATGATCAACTAGAGAGGCGAGCGTTGTATTGTCAGGATAAGCAAAGAAAACAGGCTCCAAATTGGCATCATTAATACGAACGTGACGCATACGGTCTTCCTCTTTGTCACGACGGGTCAACTCATGCTTCTTGATAATACCGTTCATATAGTCCTCTACAGCTGCAGCAACAACTAACCCGTACTGAGTCTTACCATTCATGGTCTGCGCATAAATGTAGTACATCTCTTGGTCGTCCTGAACAAGCCAACCTTCCTTTTGGAATTTGGCAAAGTTCTCTGCAGCACGAGCATAAACACGCTCATCATATTCGCTGGTACCTACAGGGAAGTCGATTTCCGGCTTAATGATGTGATAAAGCGATTTTTCATTACCACCCGCTTCACGACGTGCCTCCTCTGAGTCGAGCACATCGTATGGGCGACTCTCCACCTGTTCTACAAGGTTCTTCGGTGGACGCAATCCTTTAAATGGTTTAATGATAGCCATATTTAATTGACTTTAAACTTTGAAATACCATCACGCAAGAAACCAACAATCTGATTGGCAGCTGCTATACCTGCATTAACGTTTGCTTCGGCTGTCTGAGCACCCATCTTCTTCGGGGTTGCAAAGTACCTTCCGGCAAACTTCTCGGCAAACTCAGCATCTGCATCCGGCTTAATGTCTGTAAGATACTTTAGGTCGGTACGTTCTTCCAAAAGTTTGATAAGATCTGGCTCATCAATAACTTCCTTTCGAGCTGTATTAACAAGAATGCCACCTTTCTTCAACTTACCCACCAAAGCATAGTTAATGCTCTGCTTTGTCTCTGGAGTTGCTGGTATATGAAGAGAAATAATATCACATGTTTCAAAAAGTTCTTCCTGACTTTTGGCAGCCTTAACACCTGCAGTCTCAATAACTTCTGCAGGACAAAATGCATCGTATGCAACGACTTCCATGCCAAAACCCTGAGCTATACGAGCTACATTACGCCCTACATTTCCAAATGCAAGAATACCCAACTTCTTACCCAGCAACTCAGTACCGCTGGTTCCGTTAAAGAAGTTACGAACTCCATATACTAAAAGACCGAATACCAATTCAGCGACGCTATTTGCATTTTGACCAGGCGTATTCATAGCTACAACATTATGAGCTGTAGCAGCAGCCAAATCAATATTGTCATAACCGGCACCAGCACGAACCACAATCTTTAGATTCTTGGCAGCATCCAACACCTCTGCATCAACCTTGTCGGAACGAATAATCAAAGCGTCCACATCGGCCACAGCATCTAATAACTGCTTCTTTTCTGTATATTTTTCAAGTAAAGCCAATTCATATCCAGCTGCATCTGTTACAGCCTTAATACCATCTACAGCTACCTTGCTGAATGGTTTCTCTGTTGCAATAAGAACTTTCATAGATTTCTTTAATTTCAACTGTAAACTGTAAACAAATTAATGTTTTGCCTCAAATTCTTTCATGCAAGCGACAAGAGCTTGGCAGCCCTCTATACTCATGGCATTATAGCAACTAGCACGGAAACCACCTACATCACGGTGCCCCTTAACACCAACCATACCTTTCTCTGTTGCAAAGGCCATGAACTCATCCTGCAAATCCTGATATTCGGGCTTCAGAACAAAGGTTAGGTTCATCAATGAACGACTATCTTCTTCTGCTGTACCAACAAACAACTTGTTGCGGTCAATCTCGCCATAAACAATCTCAGCACGCTGCTGAGCCAACTTTGCCATAGCCTCTACACCACCCTGCTTCTTAATCCACTTCAGATTCTGAAGAGCACAGTAGATGGGAACTGTTGGAGGCGTATTAAACATACTACCTTTCTTTATATGGGTACGATAATCCAACATAGTAGGAATGGGACGACTTACTTTGCCCAACAGATCTTCCTTTATAACAACAAAGGTTACACCTGCCATAGAAAGATTCTTCTGGGCACCGCCATAAATCATACCATACTTGCTAACGTCAACGGGACGAGAGAAGATATCACTACTCATATCAGCAATAACAGGAATTGGCGAATCCAAATCCTTACGTAACTCTGTTCCATATATAGTATTATTGCTAGTAATATGCAGATAATCAGCATCTGTTGGAATCTCAAAATTCTGGGGAATATATGTAAAATTCTTGTCCTTGCTTGAAGCAACCTCAACGACTTCTCCAAATAATTTAGCTTCTTTCTCAGCCTTAGTTGCCCAAACACCAGTATTCAGATAAGCAGCTTTCTTCTCAAGGAAGTTGTAGGGAATCATACAGAACTCAAGGCTGGCACCACCGCCAAGGAAAATTACACTATACCCTTCAGGAATATCCAAAAGTTCCTTGAAAAGAGCTACAGCCTCATCGACAACTGGTTGGAAATTCTTTGCACGATGACTTGTTTCCATCAAAGATAAGCCACTTCCTTCAAACTCAAGACAAGCGGCTGCAGTAGCTTCCATCACTTCGCGAGGAAGTATTGATGGACCAGCATTAAAATTGTACTTTTTCATTTTGTAATTTGTAAGTTGATTTGTTGTTAATCCTTTGTTAAGTTTACAATCGTTTTACATGCAAAAATACAGATAAAATAGAATATACCTAATTATATTTAAAATAAAATAATTATAGGGCACAAAAAGAAAAAAAAACAGAGGAGTTTCTTGCACAATTGAAATTATTGAAGTACCTTTGCATCGCTTTTCACGAGAGCGTGAAGAGATTCGGGGTGTAGCGCAGTTGGTAGCGCACCTGGTTTGGGACCAGGTGGTCGCCCGTTCGAGTCGGGTCACCCCGACAATCATACTGAAAAGTAAAAAAAATGCGACTGCATTTGGTAGATTGCAATAAACATTGTACCTTTGCAACGCTTTTCTAAAAGTGGTGCCTTGGATGAGTGGCTTAGTCACCGGTCTGCAAAACCGTGCACGGCGGTTCGAATCCGCCAGGCACCTCCAACAAGAAAAAGAACTTAGGAAAATTTCCCAAGTTCTTTTTTTATTTAACAACAATCTCCTGATGAATGGGTAAAATGATGGATAACATCACGCAAGAAATCGCTACGTTTGTTCAGATGAAAGAAACTGAACGACAGAGATACCACAAATGCCACTCCGCCAACGATATACTTAAGTTCATGACTGTTAGTTATACAGAAAAAGAAAGTTGCTGATAAACAAATCAGTTGAAAAATAAAAATCATCCATGTTTTACGGGAGATCTTGACCTTATAACGATATCCACATACCAAAATGGCAACGAAGATATCATATAAGGCACCAACAGAAAGCGCAATACCGATTCCCACCAAGCCATAAGCATTATAAAGCCACCAAATCAAGCCACCAAAAAAGAGATTATATGCAACCTCCATTGCCAAGAATACCAGACTATCTCCTTTTGCTAAAGTACTATACCCAAGAGGAAGTGACAAGGCTCTAAAAAATGTATAGAAGCATGCGCATATCGACATGTTTAACACAGGCATAAAGGCATCGGTATAAAGAATGCGTATGAGCCAAGGCAGGAATAGAATAAACAGGATCAACAACGGCGTAAGAACCAACAGACAAACATTTACTTGCTGATTAATTGCCTGATTCATACGTTCCGTATCTTGATTAACAGAAGAAAGACGTGGGAAATAATCAGCTTCCAATGCCACAAACATCATACTGGCATAACCTGCGGTCAATGTCCATCCTGCGCGATACAGACCAACGTCATCCATAGAACCACCCTCTCCTTTCAGAATCAATGCAGGTATAATCATTGCTAACCCCGCAGTCGAAATACCCGCCAAGACATAGGGAATACCTTTTTTTAGCATGGGAAGACCTTCAAAGAAAATCCTTCTGCTAATAGGTGAGACTTTATAGGAAATAAGCTTAAAAGAAAAACATGCATGTGTTATAAATGAGGCCAGACTGCTGCAAATAAGTCCTATGAGAACACCTCTCCATCCCATATAGTAATAAAAGGGGATAGTAAGAACCAACGTAAGCAAAGCAATACAACTCTCGATAATAGCTACTTTGCGTACTTGCCTCAACCCCTTAAGAATAGCACATTCACCTTCAGCTAACAGATAACTTACGGATATAGGAATTACCATCAGCACCTCCCAGCAATGATTCCATTCCTTCTCAAAAAAGAAATAGCTTAGGAAAGGGGAAGAAAAAACACAGAGAAGAGCCGATAGAATTGCCGTCCATAACACCCATGTCCGTACAACCTTAACAAAATGCTCTATCTGCTCGTTTGTGCCAACTTCGAACAACTCGCCCGACCTTTGCGTTGCATTGAAGGGAATACCCATATTACTGACACTTATCAGAAACTCTGAGATTGAACTATACACTGATATCATTCCCACGCCAAATCTTCCAAGAAATTTGGACGTAAGTTTATTTCGTATCAAGGACACAAGCATCTTCAGTCCCTGTACCCCTCCAAAAACACCCGTATATTTCAGTACATGATCATACGAGATGTCATTTGTTTCTTCATTACGAAGATTCTCTAATTCACTCACGAAAGACCTATTATTTCACCATTTACCATATCTATACGTTCTGCCTGTGGACTCTTGGGTAAGCCAGGCATACGCAGGATGTCGCCAGCTATAAGTACAATCATCTCCGCTCCACAATTAATAACGATGTCACGAATATTAATCTTAAAGCCAGTAGGAACACCATATGCCTTTTGGTCGGCAGAGAAACTATACTGCGTCTTGGCTACGCAAACAGGATAATGAGCTATGCCCATCTCGTTTATCTTGTCAATCATACGCTTAGCTGCAGGAGCAAAGACCACACCATCTGCACCATATACATTACGTGCCACGGCTTTTGCCTTCTCCTCAACGCTAGCATTATCATCGTATGACAACTTCAGTGGCTTACTTGGTTTATTCTCTATAGTATCCACTACCAATTGAGCCAACTCTACAGCTCCGCTTCCACCCTCATTAAATGCATTGTTAACAGCAAAGCCTACGTTCATTTCCTTACAATGCTGACGACAAATTTCTATTTCCTCATCGGTATCTGTAGCATAACGGTTAAAGCATACAACCACAGATTGTCCAAAGTCCTGAAGGTTCTGGATATGACGATCCAAATTCTTCATACCTTCCTTCAAGCCATCCATATTAGGCTGCTTTATCTCCTCCACAGGAACACCGCCATGCATCTTCAAGCCTTGAGTAGTAGCAACCAAAATAGTTAATGCTGGTTCCAAACCGCTCTTGCGACACTTTATATTATAAAATTTCTCAGCACCCAAATCTGCGCCGAAGCCAGCTTCCGTTACCACATAATCAGCGTAGGTTAACGCCATCTTGGTAGCCAGAATACTGTTACAACCATGTGCGATGTTAGCAAAGGGACCGCCATGAACAATTGCAGGGGTTTGCTCCGTAGTCTGAACAAGATTAGGACGCAAGGCTTCTTTCAGGAGCACACAGATAGAGCCTGCTACACCCATATCCTTAACACGGAAAGGTTTACCATCAATAGTTGTTCCCAAAAGGATATTCTCTATTCTACGACGTAAATCATCCAAGTCTTTGGCCAGACACAGGATAGCCATTATCTCACTGGCAGGAGTTATATCAAAGCCGCTCTCCATTGTAACTCCGTTTGTTTTGGGGCCAAGGCCTGTAACAACATTCCTGAGATTACGATCGTTGATATCCAGCACTCGCTTCCACAACACCTCACGCAAGGCAAACCCTTCGTCCCTATGCTGATAGATGTAGTTGTCCATCAGGGCGGTTATCATATTGTGCGCTGTAGTAACGGCATGGAAATCACCCGTAAAATGCAGGTTTATCTTATCCATTGGCAATACTTGGGCATAACCACCGCCGGCAGCACCACCTTTCATTCCGAAACAAGGACCTAAAGAAGGCTCGCGTAGAGCCACGATAGTTTTCTTTCCAATACGGTTCATTCCCAAGGCCAGCCCCACGCTTACCGTTGTCTTACCGATGCCAGCCTTGGTTGGTGTGATGGCTGTTACAAGGATAAGTTTACTCTTCTTTACTTTCTCCTCGTCTATTAGTTCTATGGGCAACTTGGCACAAAAGCGTCCGTAAGGTTTCACTGACTCGGCAGGCACACCCATTTTTGCAGCAACATCCGCAATAGGAGCCAGCGGAGTTTCCCTCGCTATTTCAATGTCTGACTTCATTTATATGTGTTCTTCTTTTATATAGTTATTCTTCCAATTAACATTCAGATTGATGTTGAGGACGAAGCAAATCATTAACCGTCTTCACAGGATTAAAAGTGCTTAGGGGAACCTCTACCATCAGGGTACTCCAATTACTCATAGCACCATTCCACAATCCAGGCAACTCCAAGGCCTTCAGTTCCTTGCCTCCTTTACTCTTGTAAGAGATGAAACCTGTAGCAGGATCAACATAATCTGGCAAATTAAACTTCTCTCCCTTATAATTACGTACGGCACATACCAGATCTACCGGATTAAAATGTGTACCTTGTGTAAACATCTTCACGTACTCTGGGTTGTTCTGGTCTATCTGACTGCTTTCCAGAATCTGCAAGGAAACGCTTCCGTCGGGGTTGTATGCCAAGAAAGGACCACCTCCCGGCTCACCCACATTCTTTACCACGCCACACACGCGGATAGGACGATTTAACTTATTCTTCAGGAAGATGTACAACTCGGTGTCCTCCAAATCTTTCAGTCCAGGAACATCCGTGTTCAAGGTATGACGTACAAAACGAATGATTTCCTCTAAGTCATCATGCGAATACTTACCGTTTTCCAAAAGGTTTAGGTATGCGAAGGTCTGCTTCTGAACATTCACTAACACACCAGCTAATACCTGTTTCCAGAATACGGTATCTTCCTTCAGCCTATCGGGTACCACATTATCGATATTCTTGACAAAAATCACATCGCTCTTCAAATCATTAAGATTCTCTATCAGAGCACCATGTCCCCCTGGGCGAAAAAGCAACTTGCCATCGTCAGAACGGAAAGGAGTATTATCCATATTGGCTGCAATAGTATCTGTACTCGGCTTCTGTTCGCTCATACTGACATGATAATTAATCTTATACTTGCTGCTTGCCTCTGGCAATACACGATCTATCAACTCCTGAAAGAGCTCCCTGTGTTCTGAACTTACAGTAAAGTGTACATCAGCCTCGCCTTGACTACTAGCATACAACGCAGCTTCTACCAAATGCTCTTCTACCGGAGTACGGGCACAATCCTCATAGCTATGGAACTGTAGCAAGCCCTTGGGCAACTGCCCATAATCAAGTCCACCTTCGTTTAACATATTGTCAACCACAGCCTTGTACTGCCCTTCCTCAATCAGAGCATCAACACCTTCCCCCTCGTTCAGGAAACAAGCATCGTTCAAAGCGTCAAAGAAAGCAAACTTATGAATGCCAACAAAGAATGCCTTCTCAAAATCAGTTGTAGGAACGTCGTAGTCCGCATTCAGAAACTCAAACATATTCTTGAACATACGGCTGGCAGCACCGCTTGCCGGAACAAACTTGGTAATGCTATGCCCCTCCGTCTTGTAGTCGTTCCATATCTTTACATACTTGTCAGCCTCTTCTTCCGTAGGAGCAATTATACCGTTACCCACCGAAGCTGCTGCACGAAGCTTTAAATAGGGGAATCCCTGCTCAAAATTCCTCAACTGCGCTTCTATCTGACTTTCGCTTATCCCCTTCTGCTGGAGAAGTTCATTATCTTCTTTTGTGAACAACATAACCTTTGTTTTTATTTTAGTGCACAAAAGTAAACAAAAAATCTCAATTATCGTAACGAAACACAGAAAAATTCATACCTTTGTACAAAATAAAAAAGTGAAGGAGATATGACAAAGGACAATTTCTTTACTGCTGAGGAGAAAACGCAGATTACAGACTTGTATAAGCAACTCTATACAGTATCAAAGGATGTGCTCTTGCCCAACGACGACCAAAAAGTTCGTTTCTATATACGAGAGGCTATCGAGAAGGGGTTGCTACAACGCGATTCCTTCGACCTAAACCCCATTATCAACGATTGTGAGACGGCCCTCATCGTAGCCGAGGAAATTGGAATGAACCGGCCTTCCATATTGGGCGTTATGCTCAGCGGTGTGGTATTAAGCGGAGCAGCATCTGTAGAAGAGATAAAGAAAGACTTTGGCGAGGACGTTGCCAACATCCTACATGGCATGTTACGTATCCGCGACCTCTATGCCAAGAGCGCAACAGTAGAGAGCGAGAACTTCCGCAGTTTGCTTGTCACCTTTGCCGAAGATTTGCGTGTTATCCTCATCATGATAGCCAACCGTGTACTTATCATGCGAAAGATTAAGGACACACCTTACGTCGAGGCGCAGCGTAAGGTTTCCATGGAGGCAGCCTACCTCTATGCTCCTCTGGCCCACAAACTGGGTCTATACAAGCTAAAGAGCGAACTGGAGGACCTCAGTCTGAAGTACCTAGAACATGACGCTTATTACCATATCAAGGAGAAACTTAACGAAACCAAGCGAAGCCGTGATGCTTACATCGAGCGATTTATTAGGCCTATCGACGAAAAGCTCTGTGCAGCTGGCCTGAAGTTTCACATGAAGGGGCGCACTAAGAGCATTCACTCCATTTGGCAGAAAATGAAGAAGCAGCAAGTGGATATCGAGGGTGTCTATGACCTCTTTGCAATCCGCATCATCCTAGACTCCCAACCTGAACGCGAGAAGCAAGACTGCTGGCAAGTATTCAGCATCATTACCGATATGTACCAAAGCAATCCCAAGCGTATGCGCGACTGGCTATCTGTACCCAAAAGCAATGGTTACGAGAGTCTCCATATTACCGTTTTGGGCCCTGACCAAAAGTGGGTGGAGGTACAGATACGTACCGAACGCATGGACGATATTGCCGAACACGGTCTGGCTGCCCATTGGCGATACAAGGGCATCAAGAGTGGCCAAAACGGCATCGAGGAATGGCTGGCAAATGTACGCGGTGCCTTGGAGACTAATGACGACATGCAGCTCATGGATCAATTCCGCATGGACTTGGTAGAGGATGAGGTTTTTGTTTTTACTCCACGCGGCGACCTTTTCAAACTGCCCGCAGGAGCCACCGTTTTGGACTTTGCCTATACCATCCACACCAAGGTGGGAAACTCATGCGTAGGAGCCAAAATCGGCAACAAGAACGTAACCATACGCCAGAAGTTGCAAAGTGGAGATCAAGTTGAAATACTTACCAACGCAAACCAGACACCCAAACAAGACTGGCTCAATATTGTACAAACCAGCAAGGCGAAAAACAAGATTCGTCAAAGCCTTAAGGAAATGGAGAGTAAGCAAGCCCTGATGGCTAAGGAGGAACTGGAGCGCAAACTTAAGAACCGCAAATTGGAGTACAACGAGCCCACTCTCATGCATACTATTACCAAGCTAGGCTACCGCATAGTGACCGAATTCTATGCCGCTCTTGGATCAGGCACCATCACAATGGATCAAGTGCTGGAAACATACGCTGCCCAACTGCGTCACAATAAGGGCGAGGAGGAACGCACCACACCAGCCACCAGCGCTCAGGAGTTTGTGATGCAAGAGACAGACAACAAGAAACTTGCTGGTGGGGAGGATGTCATAGTTATCGACCAAGAACTCAAAGGGCTAGACTTTCAGATGGCTCGATGCTGCCAGCCAGTGTATGGCGACGATGTCTTTGGCTTTGTCACCAGCGGAGGAGGCATCAAGATTCATCGCGAAGATTGCCCCAATGCACCTCAACTACGAGCACGATTCGGCTACCGCATTGTCAAGGCACGATGGGCAGGTAAGCGAGGCAGCCAATACCCCATCACCCTGCGTATCGTCGGCAATGACGACTTGGGTATCGTCAACAACATCACCAGCATCATCAGCAAAGAAGGCATCTTGCTGCGCAGCATCAGTATCGACAGCCACGATGGCCTCTTCTCTGGAACCCTCACCGTCATGCTAGACGACACCAGTCGCCTACAACAACTACTCAAAAAAATAAAGACCGTAAAAGGCGTAAAGAACGTCTCACGCTCATAAATGCATTTCACTTGCCCTACCCTTAGGGGTAAGGAGGACCTACAGAGGGCGATTTAAAGGTATGCCAAGGCAGTAGGAAACATTACTCGCCTCTCCCACCAATAGTTTAATTAAAGTGTAAAGAAAACTCTCAGCCCCAGCAGATAGATTTCATTTTTTGCTCACAAGTACCATTTTTGCTACTATTAATGCACACAGAAATTAATATTAATACTAGCAATTATTTCTCCTAATACCGGCCATTTTCGGCCTATATCTTTTGACTCTACAAAGGTACGAAATTCCTCAAATTGTCAAGAAATCAGATACTAATAAGTATGCTTTTTAAACGAATAGCGCTTAATATTCGAGAGTACCCAAAACGTAACAATGACAAAGTGACATCGTGTCATCTTTTCTTTTTACATATATATTATATGTAAGAAGATGTCTGTGGATTAGTGATTACGCAACCTACGTAACATTTCTTTATTTATTGAGCGGATTCGCTGTTGCCGTCTACTGATATCCTCTTTGATAACATTCAACTCGGCATTCATGTTATTATATATATCGGTAAAGGCACGCATCAAGGGAGGAGTGTATGGCTGATCATTTGTATTTACTACCATCAAGATACCTTTAGGTTCGAGACTTACCTGAATATCGGTACCCTCTTCTTTGGGATCGCCATCAAAATGAATAACACCAGGTTGCCCACGATGAATACGCATACTTTTGCATTTAAAAGTACGAATGCGACTATTCTTGTCAATGGTTTTATTAAAAAGCTGAATTGCAATCTGAGGAGCCTCCAACATAGTGAAAGGCTCCATAATTGTCACATCCATCAACCCATCTGACATACTTGCGCGGGGAGCAATAAAAACGTTATTACCATATTGACTGGCATTAGCACAAGCAATAAGAAATGCTTTATAACGTTGTTTTTCCCCATCAATCTCTATCTCATAAGTGTCTGGCTTGTAACGTAAGCCTTCACGCAGTGTATTCTCGATATAGGTAAGAAGCCCCCGGCGTTCGCTTTTAGCGAACTTACTGCTGACGAAAGCATCAAACCCAAGTCCGCAAGTACAGAAGAAAGGCGTGTTGTTTATCATTCCATAATCCAGCGCTTCTATGGCACAGGTTGAAAGTACCTGAAGTGCACCTTCGGGGTTCATGGGAATAAATAGATGACGTGCCAATCCGTTACCGCTTCCACAAGGAATGATTCCCAAAGCTGTTTGGGTATGTATTAGGCAACGTGCAATCTCATTAACAGTACCATCTCCACCAACTGCGACAACGACATTAATACCTTCACTAACCGCTTGACGAGCAAACTGAGCAGCATGGCCACGAAATTCTGTATACAAGACCTTAACTTTGAAGCGTTTTGTATCCATATAATCAGGTATCAAATTTACTATCCGACTTTTGTCGGTAGTACCTGAAATGGGGTTCACAATGAACCAAACTGAGATGGTGGTTTGCATAAATTTATGCACAAAGGTAGCAAAAAGTGTATGAAACTACGTCATTATGAAGATGAATAATCTTATATTGTTCATTTTTTCAATTCACATGACGTGAAATTAGATAAAAAATCGTACCTTTGCAAAAATTTTCATGAGGGCATACCCTCTAAACATTATAATAAAAATGGAATTACTACAAGAAAAACTCTCTAAGCACCCCTTTTATTCCTTATCAAAGGAGATAAAAGAAAAAGGTATATACCCTTATTTTCGCGAGATAGAAGGAAAGCAGGGTACAGAAGTAGAAATGGGCGGCAAGCACGTTTTAATGTTTGGCTCTAACGCATATACCGGCTTGACGGGTGACGAACGTATTATAGAGGCAGGATGCAAGGCAATGAAAAAGTATGGAAGTGGTTGCGCAGGTAGCCGTTTCCTAAACGGAACTCTTGACATCCACGTCCAGTTGGAAAAAGAATTGGCAGAATATGTTGGCAAAGACGACGCATTGTGTTTTTCCACAGGTTTTACTGTTAACAGCGGCGTTATCCCCCAGCTGGTGAGCAAAGACGATTACATTATCTGTGACGACAGAGATCATGCAAGTATTGTAGATGGTCGTCGTCTCTCCTTTGCTACTCAGTTGCATTACAAGCACAACGATATGGCAGACCTTGAAAGAGTGCTGCAGCGTTGTGAGCCTGACAAGGTGAAGCTGATTATTGTTGATGGTGTCTTCTCTATGGAAGGTGATTTAGCAAAATTGCCTGAGATTGTTGAACTTAAGCACAAGTACAATGCCAGCATTATGGTTGACGAAGCTCATGGCTTGGGCGTATTCGGCAAACAGGGGCGCGGCGTCTGCGATCACTTCGGAGTGACCAAAGACATTGACCTCATCATGGGTACCTTCTCTAAGAGTATGGCTTCTATCGGTGGATTCATTGCTGCCGACCAGATAATTATTGACTCTCTGCGCCACACAGCAAGAACCTATATCTTTAGCGCAAGCAACACACCAGCTGCTACTGCAGCCGCCTTAGAGGCACTGCATATCATTCAAGCTGAACCTGAAAGACTGGAGGCTCTTTGGGATGTAACAAACTACGCTTTGAAACGTTTCCGCGAAGAAGGCTTTGAGATTGGCGAAACAGAGAGTCCGATCATCCCTTTGTATGTAAGAGATACGCAAAAGACCTTTATGGCTGTTGCCATGGCCTTTGAAGAGGGCGTATTCATCAACCCGGTAATCCCCCCTGCATGTGGTCCTCAGGACACATTGGTACGATATGCGTTGATGGCTACACATACTCACGAACAGGTTGACCTGTCCGTAGTAAAACTAAAAAAGGTCTTCCGAGAGTTGGGGGTTCTGAAATAAACTATAGTTAACAATATAATAAAAAGGTAAGCATCTTTTTCATTTGGGCAGATGCTTACCTTATATATATATATTGCAAATTAGTCAGCTAGAGCAAAAATGGTTTTAATACCTTTTATCTTTTGCCCTTTAATACGCGCAAGAAGAGACTTCACCAATTTCCTCTGAACAGCCACATAAGACCAGTTTGGCAAAACGTCAATCCGGCCTATTTGTTTACCATCAAGTCCACCAACCTTGGTAAGGAAGCCCAACACATCTCCTCTACTGATCTTATCTTTTTTCCCTTTGCCCACATAAATTGTAGCCCACAAAGGCAAGGAAGGAAGAGGAGAGTTTTTCGGTAACTTAAACTCATCATCCGTAAGTTGAACATACAGAGGCATCGTTTCTTCTGGACCGAGCAACAAATAAGCATTACCAACATTCTCCCAACGAGCAGTTCTTCCGTTACGATGGATATATGACTCCTCGTCAATAGGAAGATGATAATGAATGATATTATCTACATCAGGAATATCAAGACCGCGTGAAGCCAAATCGGTACAGACAAAAACATTACACGAACCATTAATAAAACGATACAAAGCACGTTCGCGGTCGCGCTGCTCCATTCCACCATGGAAAACATCTGCCATTATACCCTCGGCAGAAAGGTATGAACCGATACGTTCTACACTTTGCCTATGATTGGCGAAAACAAGACTTTTCTGAGCTCCCAACATACAGAGCAGACTTTTCAGTGTAGGAAGTTTGTCTTTATCGGGAGATAAGACGCTACGAATAACGATCCTGTCTGAACAAGGTTCCTCAACATCAAGATATGAGAGACGACAATAATCTGACGAACCAACAAAATCAGGAATAGAAGGACAGTCTGTAGCAGAAAGAAGAATACGTCTCTCTACAGACGCCAATTCAGATATAATGGCTTTCATATCCTCCTGAAAGCCCAACTCCAAACACTTGTCAAATTCATCAATAACCAAATTGACAATAGTAGCTGGCGTTATATTCTGCTTACGTATGTGATCCAAGATTCTTCCAGGTGTTGCAACAATCATATGAGGATTAACGCCTTTAATCTGCCTGTGTTCATCCATTGCAGGGCGACCGCCATAACAAGCTATGACACGCACTTCCTGACAAATACGCTTTACAACATCTACAGTCTGGATAGCCAACTCCCTTGAAGGCACAAGAACCAACGCCTGCAGCGTGTCACTTTTGGAATCTAACAACTGCAATAGAGGTAACAGATATGCCAATGTCTTACCAGAACCTGTAGGACTTAGCAATACCAACTGACGCTCACGTCGAACCTCCTGTAGCATTTCCTGCTGCATCGGATTCAAGAACTCAATGCCGAGTCTTGTAATATCAAACTTCATTCAGCGCGTTTTATCTCAAAAAATAATCAACAAGGAAATATACACCTAGCGATGCAATCCATCCCACAAAAACCTTTGCGGTAATACATTTAAAATACCACCAGATACCTACCCCATCATGCTTCATTAGGGCATAGCCTGCAGTACAACCTATAGGCAAAAGACAACCGCCAACACACCCGCTAAGCGCAACCAAATGCCAATATTGTCCGTTTTGCGCAAAAGCTGCAACATAGTCTGGCATGGAATTCTGCACATCAATGATAGGAAAGATGGATATAGAAGTCATTACCAATGCTATATTGTCCATTACGGCACTAACGAAGCCAATGACGACAGAAAGTAAATATATATTATGAATATATGTATCACATAATTCAGCGATATGACGCATTGCACCAACCTCAACCAACAAATCAACAGAAAGACAGACACCGACAAAAAACATAATCATCTGAATCATCTCATACTGTAGCGAGCGATTACCCGTCAAATAAATGGGCTGGCCAGAGGAAATACGTTTACGGTTAAACACCTCATTTACTACCCATAACACACCTAAAACGCACAAAGCGCCCAAGAAAGGTGGCAGCATAGTCAAACGGTGGAATGTAGGAACAAACCACAATCCGCCCAAACCCAAGAACAGCATGACAGCACGCTGCCATACAGGCATGGCAGCATCATCTCCACGGAAGAAAACACGAGGACGCTTTAAATCAACATGCTCCGGAAGCATCCTTCCTATAAGATAAGTTGGAATGATTGTAGCTACGATAGTTGGTAGTATCAGAGCTGCAGTGTAGTTCGTTGGGGTAACGGAATCACGAGTCCATATTAGCAAAGATGTAACATCGCCAATAACACCAAAACATCCACCACAACTGGTTGCTATAACTACTATAGCACCCAATATGCAACGTTGACGCGGATTGATTACCAACTTACTTAGAATAGTAAGCATAATGACTGCAGAAGCAAGATTATCAAGGTTGGCACTTAACAAGAAACTGCATGCTGCTAAAGTCCATGTCACACGCCATTTAGTCTTGGCACGACAAAGATCAACCATAAAATCAAAGCATTCGTTAGTGGCAAGCACCTCAACAATAGCCATCGTAGCCAACAAATACATCACTATACAGCAAAGCTGAACCATATGTTTTACAAATACATGTTGATAGATGTATTCATTCACTGCCATAACACTATACGCATCATCGCCCAAGTAATTCAAAAAATCCAGACCATGCAACGACTGAATATAATGTGGACCAACACACATATACATAACCCATCCACATACGCCACAAAACAATGCTACAGTGGCCTTGTTGATTCTGGTTATATGCTCAGAACAAATCAGAGCATATCCAAATAACATCAAAATTACAATTGCAATGGTCATAATACAATAAATAACGTATAGATAACGAATTTTCGTAATGCAAAGGAAACAAAATTCTTCCACTTAGCAAAGTAATCTTTTGTAAATTCGCTCAAAATAGCTAATTTTGCACCTATGATGAAGATAATAAAGGCAATAATAGCATTTACGCTACCAGTCTGCTTATATGCACAGAAGGTAGAATTAAAAGTTCTAAACAACTTTGTAAAACTTACAGTTGAGCAAACACAGAGTGAACTCAAGCCAGGCTGGACCGTTTTTGACATTCAGCTTAAAGACAAACTTACACATTATCTTTCTGCTGGACACTCCACTCAGTTGACAGACGACAACATCCCAGAGTTTCACATCATTCCTGCAGAAAACGAGGTACTGGCCGACTATGCCATTATACGCATGCAGCAAAAAAAATACTACAGGAAACTGCCCAAAAGTATTATCTGGGAGAACGATTATAAAAGGGTAGAACCAGCAAACTTTTATATCAAGTCCGACGGAGACAACGGCTTTATATGTCATCCATTAAACACACTTGTAAAAGGCGAATACGTCTTGCTTAACCTGAAACAAGAACCTATAGGAGAACTACAGGACCTAAAAGTCTATTCTTTTCAAGTGCCATAACAGTTTGCTACCAAATAGAAGAAATCTTATCACATAATACGTTTTTTAGGGCATTTTTGATAACATTTATTTGCCATAAAAAGAAAATGCATTAACTTTGCGTCGGCATTTTGTAATTTTAAGGTAAAAGATGAAATCGTACAAAGTTAATGACGATGGTTTTTATGGTCCGTATGGCGGTGCATACATTCCTGAGATTTTATACAAAACAGTAGAAAACCTAAAGGAGAAGTACCTTTCTATCATTGAAAGCGAAGAGTTCCTGAAGGAATACTACCAACTGCTTCGCGATTATGTGGGGCGCCCTTCCCCTCTTTATTACGCTAAACGCATGAGCGAGAAGTACGGCTGCCAGCTTTACCTAAAGCGCGAAGACCTGAACCATACAGGAGCCCACAAAATCAACAATGCCATAGGTCAGATTCTGCTTGCCCGCAAGATGGGCAAGACACGTATTATTGCAGAAACAGGAGCTGGTCAGCACGGTGTAGCCACAGCGACCGTCTGCGCACTCATGAATATGCCATGTCGTGTTTATATGGGTGCCTTAGACGTTGAACGTCAGCATGTCAACGTAGAACGCATGCGTATGCTGGGAGCTGAGGTATTTCCTGTAGAGAGTGGCAACAAGACATTAAAGGATGCTACCAATGAGGCCATTCGCGACTGGTGTTGTCATCCTGCCGACACATTTTATATTATAGGAAGTACCGTAGGACCTCACCCCTACCCAGAGATGGTAGCTAAGTTGCAGAGCGTTATCAGCCAGGAAATAAAATTCCAACTTGACGAGAAAATCGGCCGCAACTACCCAGATTATTTGATAGCCTGTGTAGGCGGAGGGAGCAATGCCGCAGGAACCATCTATCACTATCTGGACGATGAACGAGTAAAACTGGTTCTGGGTGAAGCCGGAGGCCTTGGAATGGACACAGAACAGACGGCAGCTTCACTTCACGTGGGCAGTACAGGTATCTTGCACGGAAGTCGTATAAAAGTCATGCAGACCGAGGACGGACAGATTATTGAGCCCTACAGCATAAGCGCAGGACTGGACTACCCTGGCACTGGTCCTATGCATTGCAACCTATACGAAACAGGACGAGCAAAGGTCTATTCCATCAACGATAACGAGGCACTGCAAGCTGCCTTTGAGCTTACCAGACTTGAGGGTATCATACCTGCACTGGAAAGCAGCCATGCTCTGGCAATTCTACCAAAGATGAAATTCAAGAAAGAAGATGTGGTAGTACTTACCGTCAGTGGACGCGGCGACAAGGATCTCTCTACCTACCTTGCACATAAAAACGAAATAGATTATGACACCATATAAATACCATACTGCTAGTCGTAAAATCCTTGGCGACCTGATTACTCCCGTCAGCGCTTATCTAAAGGTTAGGGATGCTTACCCCCAGAGTGCTCTCATGGAGAGTTCAGACTATCACGGAGGTGAAAATGCAAAGTCCTTCATTGCTGTTCATCCCATCGGAAGCGTAAGCATAGAACATGGGATAGGCATCTGTAAATACCCAGACGGAGATGTCACAGAAACACCTATAAACGAGAAGTTTACGTCGGCAAACCTAATCAATCAGTTTATAGGAAACTTTAACATAACAGGTCCAGAGAGCAACTACTGCGGACTATATGGATATACCTCATTTAATGCCGTTCGTTACTTTGAAAATATAGGGGTAAAAGATGAAACTCAACCCATGAACGATGCGCCCGACCTATTGTATGTTTTATTTAAAGATGTAATCGTCTTTGACCACTTTCGTAATGAGTTGACGCTTATAGAAATGCTGTCGGAAGGCGAAGAGGATGACTTGGATGTGTTGGAACGCGACCTGAACGGACGCCCGTATCAGACATATGACTTCCACCCAGTAGGAGATTTTCAAAGTACGCTTACCGATGATGAGCATCGCGAGAATATCCGTAAAGGTATTGCTCACTGCCAGAGAGGAGACGTATTCCAAATTGTCCTCTCCAGACGATTCAAACAGCATTACGAGGGTGACGACTTCAAGCTGTATCGGGCATTACGCAGCATCAACCCCAGCCCGTATCTGTTTTACTTCGATTTCGGTGGATTCCGCATTTTTGGCTCCAGTCCCGAGACACATTGTCGCATTGAGGGACGCAAAGCCTACATAGATCCCATTGCAGGAACTACAAAGCGTACCGGAGATGCAGAAACCGACAGAAAGAATGCTGAGTATTTGCGCAACGACCCCAAAGAAAATGCCGAACATGTAATGCTGGTTGATCTTGCACGCAATGATTTGAGTCGAAACTGTCACAATGTGAAGGTAGACTTCTACAAGGATATGCAGTTCTACAGCCACGTTATCCATCTGGTAAGCAGGGTTAGCGGAGAACTTGAGGAAGGGGCCGACCCCATCCAAGCATTCATAGACACTTTCCCCGCCGGCACTCTATCAGGTGCCCCCAAAGTCATGGCCATGCAGTTGATAAGCAAGTATGAGCCGCACAACCGTGGCGCCTACGGCGGCTGCATAGGATTCATCGGATTCAACAAAAATCTGAACCAAGCCATCACTATACGTACCTTTGTAAGCAGGAACAACGAACTGTGGTTCCAAGCTGGAGGTGGAATTGTGTCAAAGAGCGATGTGGAATATGAGTTGCAGGAGGTTAACAACAAGTTGGGCGCACTGCGCAAAGCCATAGAAATTGCAGGGAAGTTATGAAAATAGTTATCATAGACAATTACGACTCCTTTACCTACAACCTATCACATTTGGTAAAGGAATTAGGGGCAGAAGTAACCGTTCTTAGGAACGATAAATTTCAGCTCCCCGAGCTAGAGAAGTTTGATAAGATTATTCTCTCACCTGGCCCTGGCATCCCCAGCGAAGCCGGTCTTCTGTTAGATGTTATCAGGATCTACGCAGGAAAGAAACCCATGCTGGGTGTCTGCCTAGGACATCAGGCCATAGGAGAAGTCTTTGGAGGAAAACTCACCAATCTAAGTTCTGTTTTCCATGGCGTAGTCACTCCCACACACATCTGTGCCGACGATTACATCTTTGACGGGCTGGATAGGACCATCGAGGTAGGTCGTTACCACTCGTGGGTAGTTGACACCAATGGTTTCCCTGCCTGCTTGGAGATTACAAGTACTAGTCCCGAGGGCTACATCATGTCGCTCCGCCACAGAGAATACGACATACACGGTATTCAGTACCATCCAGAGAGCGTACTGACCAAAGAAGGAAAAGCAATCATTAAAAACTGGCTCGAACACAAATGAAACAATACCTTACACAACTCATAGAAGGCGCTACCCTCACCCGTGAGGATACACATGCCATTATGCTCGGCATAACAGAGCAAAAGTATAACGAGCACCAGATAGCAGCTCTGCTGGTGGCATTACAGACCAGAGGCGTAACAGTTGACGAAATGCTTGGCTTCCGCGACGGACTGTTGGAAACAGGCAAACGAGTAAACCTCAATGATTACAACACCTTGGATATTGTTGGTACTGGGGGTGATGGCAAAAACTCTTTTAACATCAGTACCTGTTCAGCCTTTGTGATAGCCGGAGCCGGATACAAAGTCACCAAACACGGAAACGGTGGCAGCACCAGCGTAAGTGGAGCCAGCAATGTATTGGCAGGTCATGGGGTGAAGTTTACTGACAACAAAGACATATTGCGTCGTTCACTTGATGAGGCTAACATCTGCTACCTCCATGCTCCCCTATTTGCGTTAGGCATGAAATATGTGGGCCCTACTCGCAAAGCACTAGGCATTCCCACCTGCTTTAACCTGCTTGGCCCGCTGGTCAACCCCTGTAATCCCAAGAACTCATTACATGGAACAGCCAATCAAAGTCAGCAGCGCCTTTACACCAATATTCACCAAAAGATTGGCGACAACTATGGCGTGATAACCAGCTACGACGGATACGATGAGATTTCCCTCACCAGCGGATTTAAGATTAACACACGCTACTTCGAGAAAGTCTATACACCCATAGATATGGGACTGAAATATGTAAAACCCTCAGATATCTACGGAGGTAATACAGCAGAAGAGGCTATGAAGATTTTCGACAGCGTGCTCGAGAACAGATGCACCGAGGCACAGAAAAACGTAATCCTTGCCAATGCGGCTTGTGGTATCAGCCTTATGGACGAAGGGCTCACCATTACAGAGACGATAGCGAAAGCCCGCGAGTCACTGGAAAGTGGACGCGCTCTGCAATGCTTCCGAAAGTTCGTCGAGATAAATTCATAATGATTATAGGTTCGTGTGATAACTTTTTTTAACTTAAATGAAAGACGTTCTTGACGAGATAATTGCTTGGAAGCGTATTGAGGTTGCTAGACAAAAAGAGCAGATATCGCCTCGCGCTCTCTATGCCGCAGTAGAAAAGATAATGACTGACGGCATAGAGGTCGAAAGTATGTCTAAGGCTCTTCATAACGACACTCACGGCATCATAGCCGAGTTCAAGCGCAAAAGTCCGTCCAGGGGTTGGATTAAGGAAGAAGGGAAGCCTGAAATTGTCCCACCATCATACGAGCAGAACGGAGCTGCGGCTCTTAGCATCCTTACCGACGAGAAGTTCTTTGGCGGTAGCATGGAGTTTATCAAGATAGCACGTCCTCTGGTAAACATCCCCATCCTACGCAAGGATTTCGTGATAGACGAGTATCAGCTCTTTCAAGCTCGAGAGATAGGTGCAGATGCTGTGTTGCTCATAGCTGCCGACCTAAAGAAAGATGAGGTTAAATCCTTAACTTCGCTGGCACACGAGTTGAAACTGGAGGTGTTGTTGGAGATGCATTCTTTTGAAGAATTGGACTACGCAGAGTTTGATGTGGATATGTTGGGTATCAACAACCGCAATTTAGGCACCTTCCATACCGATGTACAGAATTCATTCCAAATGATTTCACATTTACCAGCAAACAAGGTTAAGGTCAGTGAAAGCGGCATTAATAGCCCAGAGGTAATAAAACTACTTCGTGAAGCAGGTTACAGAGGATTCCTAATGGGAGAATATTTTATGAAACAGCCCAACCCCGGTACGGCTTTAAAAGCATTTACAGAAAAACTGTGAAGATAAAAGTATGCGGTATGCGCGACCCAGAAAACATACGCGTGGTAGAAGAAATGGTTCATCCCGATATGATGGGTTTCATCTTCTGGAAAGGGTCTAAGCGTTATGTTTCTGAGGTTCCCGCTTATCTGCCCAATTGTACAAGAGTGGGTGTATTTGTAAACCCCACAGAAAAAGAGGTATTGCAGAAGATAAAGGATTTCAGTCTGAACGCCATACAGTTGCATGGAGAGGAGACTCCAGATTTCTGTCAACGCATAAAACAATCCAACAACCTCCCCATCATAAAAGCCATCAGCGTAGGAGAAAAGGATTCTTCACTCTTCGCTATACGCTATACACTATACGAAGAAATTATCGATTATTTCATCTTCGACACCAAATGCAAGTGTATAGGTGGTAGCGGTGAACAGTTTGACTGGGACATCTTGCAGCATTACAAAGGGAACACCCCCTTTCTGCTCTCTGGCGGCATAGGTCCGGGTGATGAGGAGAAAGTCAAACGATGGCGCCATCCAAAATGTATCGGCATAGACCTCAACTCAAGATTTGAGATAGCCCCCGCCCTTAAAGATGCCGAAGCTTTAACAAAGTTCAAGCGATTAGTAGTTAGAGATTAGGAAATTTTTCAATTTTCAACATAGATGAATAAAATAGACAAGATATTTCAAGAGAAGAAGTCTGGACTTCTTTCACTATATTTCTGCGCAGGACACCCAACACTAGAGAGCACAGGAGAGATTATCAAGACAATAGAAAAGAATGGCATTGACTTCATAGAAGTGGGCATTCCATTCAGTGACCCAATGGCTGACGGTCCCGTCATTCAGGATGCCGCCACCAAAGCACTACGTAACGGGATGACACTGTGCAAACTCTTTGCACAGATTTCATCAGCAAGAAAAGACGGCGTTAAACTGCCACTTATCCTTATGGGCTATATGAATCCCATTTATCAAATGGGATACGAAACTTTCTTTAAAAACTGCATGGAAGCCAATGTGGATGGAGTTATTATCCCCGACTTACCCTTCCGCGACTATATGGAAGAAGTGAAACCTATTGCCAACAAATATGACGTACGAGTGATTATGCTTATCACTCCCGAAACGTCAGAAGAGCGTATTCGCTTCATAGATAAAAATACTGACGGCTTCATTTATATGGTCAGCTCAGCTGCCACAACAGGGGCACAGAAGGAGTTTGATGCAGCCAAGCAGACCTACTTTAATAAAGTTAGCCTAATGGGGTTGAAACACCCCCGTATGATTGGCTTCGGCATCAGCAACAAGCAAACACTTGAAAGTGCCCAAAAGAATGCGGCAGGCGCTATCATCGGAAGTAAGTTTGTAACCCTCTTAGACCAACTGAAAGATCCCCAGAAAGCAGTTGATGCGCTTTTACAAGCGCTTCAACAATAGACTTTAGCCCCCTTTCGCCCACAGGAGAGGAAGTGGGTGTAAGGCTATTCCTTGCGATAGATGGCCTTTACCTTCACGATGCGACGTTCATCCATTTCCATAATCTCAAAAGAAAAGCCTTTATAGGTAATCTTTTCATGCAGTTGGGGAAACTCGCCCTTTATCTCCAGAAGAAGACCGGCTAAAGTATCCGCTTCACCTTCCACCTCTTCAAAGTATTCATCGTCGAGATTGAACAGTTTCATAAAGTCAGCCAACATAATCTTGGCCTCAAAGATGTAGGTGTTTTGGTTAAGACGCTGATAAGGCTTTTCCTCATCATCGTACTCATCATTAATTTCTCCAACAATTTCTTCTATGATGTCCTCCATTGTTACCAAACCGCTGGTGCCACCGAACTCATCTACCACAATGGCCATGTGAACCTTGTTCGACTGGAAATCACGCAGCAAGTCATCAATCATCTTGGTTTCTGGAACAAAGTATGGAGGACGAATAAGACTCTGCCACCTAAAGCTAGAGGGTTTTCCCAAATGCGGCAACAAATCCTTAATATACAGAACACCCTTTATATTGTCCTGTGTACCTTGATAAACGGGGATACGACTATAATTGTTCTCAACAATACACTTTAGAACATCTGGAAATGGCGTGTTTATGTCCAATGCTACTATATCCACCCTACTGGTCATAATCTCCCTAGCCATCTCACCGCCAAAACGGATAATCCCCTCCAGCATACTACTTTCCTGAGCAATATCCTTCTGGTCGGTCAGTTCCATTGCCTTCTCCAAATCATCCACGGTAAGACTCTGCGTATCGGTATGAACAAACCGTCTTGTCACTACCTTGCTACGGATAAGCAGATTGCTTAGCGGTGTAAGCACCTTACTTATCTTACAAAGTTTAGGAGCAGCAAAACGACAGAAAGCCAACGTGTGCTGCGAACTGTAGATCTTGGGGATTACTTCACCGAAGAGCAGCAGCAAGAATGTCAGCACAACCGTCATCAACAAGAACTGCAGCACCTCAGAGCCGCCAAACTCCAGCACCTTCATAAATACAAAATCAAGTAGCGTGATAATGGCAATATTTACCAGATTGTTACAGATAAGGATATTGGCCAGCAGGCGTTCGCTGTCCTCACGTAGTTGTAGAATACTCTTATCCGAACTATGCTTCTCTTCCTCTACCTCATTTATATCAGAAGGTTTCAGACTAAAGAAAGCTATCTCGCTAGCGGACACAAAACCGCTGCACATAAGTAGGAATAGCGACAGGCAGAGAGCCACTATCACACCAAAAGTAGGTGTATGATAGGTTACAGCCCCAAAAGCTTCAGCTATTGACTGGAAAAAAGAAGCTATATCCATTATACGTTATTCCCCTCCGTAGTTTCTTGCGACTTAGGGGTAAGCATCTCCATAGAGTCGGCCCAAATTTCTGTAATGGAACGTTTTATACCATTTTTGTCGTCCCAAGTACGAGTATGTATCTGTCCTTCTATAAAAAGTTTATCGCCCGTGTGTACATACTTCTCTACTACTTCTGCAAGCTTACGCCAGAGTATTACGTTGTGCCACTCTGTACGGTCGGGCACTTCACCACCATTAGGCAGTTTATACCCACGTTCCTTAGTAGCCAGTCTCACACTTGCCACGCAAACTCCAGCATCAACATACCTAACCTCTGGCTCCTTGCCTACGTTGCCAATCAACATTACCTTATTCATAATCAATACAATCTAATCTTGGCACAAAGATAGTGTAAACCAAATGAACTACAAAATAAATCAACTAAAAGATTTTTTAGTCGAAAAGAAATTATAATTTGAGTTTACTTAAAATATGAAATGAGCTTACTCGTTTTATGAATCGAGTAAGCTCAAGTATAATTTAGGGCAAACCTGGGGAGAGAAAGACAACTATCCCTTATTTAGCAGAAGAAGAAATCATCACCTTACGGTTTGTCCCATCACTCATACGAATGATATAGATACCCTTTCTTCGTTCATTGAACACCTTACGACCAGAAAGGTCATAAATATCCCCCTCGTCTTTGGGAAGATTAGGAATATAATGCTCCACGGCATCCACAACATCCATTGCTTCCTCTACACGGAAGGTTGAACCATCATCCGTAAGACTATTCTTATCATCCCAAAACTTCAGAGGGCCACCTCCACCACCAAATTGGTTGACACAATTGTATGATGTGCCTGTCTCTCGCAGTACAAAGCCTCCGTTGTTCGGTAGCAGATCCCACATATAGTCACCTTTACGCATCACGACAATCTCTCCTTCCTTAGCAAGCGTCTCAGTGAAACCCGTTGTATAATTATATACCTTGACATGATAAGGGTCGCCACCGAAAGCCCACAAGGATACCGCTGTACCAGTCACTCCACCATCGTCTCGCATTGGATAGTAAGGTTCACTCTCCTGCTTTTCTACATACCAACCACTACGGATGTGCATATTGTACCAAGTAGCATCTTGCTCTGAGGTAGAGAACTGGAAAGGACCAGTCCATTCGACCTCATAATCTAATATCGTGTTTTCATGAATAGTAAAGGGCATGTCTTCGGGCTCAACAAGGCTCGTATAGTCCGTAGCCCATCGATTAGAAAGTTTGGGAGGCCTTGAACCATCAGGCAACTTGTACGATTCTTCACCAACAACCTGTCCGTTGAACAAAATGCGGTTAGTAACGGCAAAGAAGCTCTCTTCTGCCAATGCCAGAGCCTCAGTCGGGTCAAAGTCACCAGCCTCTTCTATCAGCCAACGGTTGCCGGCGTCAGGCTTATCATAATTGTTGATGACAATCTGTCCATTGTTATTGAAATAGTATATCCCGCCGTTGTCGTTCTTGACAGAAAGCATATATAGGTACTCCCCATCGGCATTATCCGAACTGAAATGGATTGACGTTCCCAAGGCGTCCACCCAGTTGCCATTGTTCTGATAGTTTAGGAAATTCTTTGTTACAGGACTATAGATGTAGTTCTTACCCTCGATATAGAGGATGGCAAAGAGTCTGTCTTCCTCTGGTGCATCTGTTCTTGTCTGTCCTGCAGCCAGTCCTGCGTGCCAGTCATCCAAAACCATGTCACCACGTCGGCATGTGATAGTATATAGTTTATTGTTAGCGAACAGCATCTCTTCTGCATCTTCTGGATCATCTTCAGGATCAATGATATCAGGTTTACGGCCACTGAGAATATCATCATAGATTACTTGCGAGCGAGTAGCCAACCAATCAGCTGCCTCGCTGGCCTGCATAGCGTAGTCAGTATAATCGTCCCATACGTATTGGTTATCCACAAATGAATTCTTGGCAAATTCATAATAGTCTTGACAATACTCTAACAATTCCGTCAAGTTTTTCTCCATGAACTCCTCCCACAATTGTTTATAAACTTCGTTCAATGGTTCGTACTTGAAACGTAGGTCACGAATAAAATCAACCACTTCCATATTAGGACAATCAATCCAATAGTTGTTGGTGGCTTCGCGACGGAAATAGTTTTTACTCCGCTCATAGCCAAAAGCCCAGTCAAGATCCCATACAGGACCGAAGACATATTTGCTTTCGGTGCTTTCGAACGACTCGCGATAACAAAAAGTACTTTTGGGGTGATAGAATTCATAGTTCAAAGTCAACTCATTGACCATCATGAAACGTGCTAACTGCGCAACATCTACGTATTTGGAGATATCGCGTTTCCGGTAGAGCGTGCGCATAAAAGCATTAAAGTTCGAGGATATATCCTCAAGCGTCAGCCTTGTAGTACCTTCTGAAAATGTGGGTTCTTTAATATTAATGGGCAGGTTGTAAGGTTCCGTACGAAATTTCTGTCCATTCTCAGCATCGTAATATGAATCCAGCTCCAACAGAGCGGCAACACTCTCATCATCCAGATCTACGCTGTTGTTAGAAAGTCCCACTTTTTCCGTGAGATTGTAACTTCCACGGTATTCACCGTTGAGATAGACATCCACAGGCACAATGTGGTTGGCAGCTGCTGTCCCTATCAGGTTCGCAGCTTTCATACCAATGGCGTTGGACATCATCGAACCCGTCTGATAGTTACTCAGTAGAACCCAGTTTTTTCCCTTTGTCATGCCTAAGGGTTTCACAGATTCTGCAAACTTTATACGATAGGGTTTCTTTGGCCATCCCCAACTACTGTTACCGCGTCCTTTAATCTGCATGGCAGTCTCCTCCATCGAAGGGAAGATGTCATGTCCATCGATGCGGATGGTAGCATCCTTATAGTTATCTTTGCTTGTTATTGGCAAGCCATCAGAAGTATTGATATAGATAGTCGGCACCTGAGAACGGTCTGTCAGCCAATCCACATGAACACGGACAACACGTCCGTATGGTTGCATGGAATAGGTACGAGACCCCTTCTCCTCCGGCTCGTTAGGCAGCAGCATTCTATAGCCTGGACGCGTAATAACATAATATATGTCCTTATCGAAACGTAGTCGTGAAACCTTACTTTCCTGTTGCTCGTTGTTCACATAAACCTCAATATCTTCGCCTGCAGGCAGTTTGAATGACGGCGTAAGGCGTTTCCCGATAGCTGCGATGGTTACAAAGATTGTATCACCTATCATATTACCATCGGCATCAGTGAACAGCTGATCGTTATATTTATTATTGAACTTGAACGAATCGAAAGTAGGGATGTCCGTTGGAACTGTTTCGCTCACAGAGGTCACATCGCCCAACGAGTAGGTGAATGTCTGTCCAATGTTAGTCTCAATAACCAATTGTCCGTTTGTTTCACTGTACTTAGTAACATAGTCCTTCGGGTATGCCTCCAAGCGCCCATCGTTCAAATAGACATGCAGGGCAGCAGGGAAAGAGATGCGATCCGAAGGATTGGGGTCAATCTGCGGATCGGGGCCTGAACCGCCATCCTTCTTTTGAAAAAAATAGTGTTCATTGTTGCCATTTCCTCCTCCTCCACGGTACGTACCTAAGAGCCCTTGGTCATAGCGAAGGTTCCAGTAATAAGAATCAGAGATGACACTTTTAATACTGAACGACCCGTCGCTATTTTCCTGAACGTACCATAAGTGGCTTTGGTCTTCAGGAGCAGAGTCTGCCAACGTCATATACTTATAATATGCATCCACACGGTCAGATGTATAAACAAGATACTGACCGCTTGCTTCGTTTCGGAAAGTATAACCAGACTTCGTACTTGTAACCACCCAATAAGCATCGCCCGTCATTGTACCACCATCCTTGACATAACATATATATGGAGCTACATCATGATATGAGCCTAACCCAACATAACCATCTCCTACCAGACATGAGATAGAATAGACACCGTTCTCTAATGCGCCAAACGCATTTAGAGAACACCAATAAAAACACAATAAAAGTAAGTGTGTTAGAGATTTATTCATTGTTTTCGTTAGTATTACCGCGCAAATTTAGATAAATAATTTGAAAATGACGAATGAATAAAGAGAAAACAATCACATATCAACTTCAATAATCTTGAAAAGACTACTTACGAGGAGTCTGAAGCCTAAATTCAAGGAGTATTTAGTGTTCAAACTCCTCCGCAATCCAATCGTTCCGCCTTATATCATGCACATGTTGGTTTTATATAATGTCGGTACGAATGAGCAACTTAACAAGAAGCTGTGGAAAAGCATAGTTCTGAAGTTCTGATTTCTTTACCCACAGACCAGGAATACATGCATTTTCTTGGAATAGTTTCAACATATAGAAATTAACGACCAAACGCTGATGCGTTAAGTGATGAACAAAACCTTGGCGAAGCAGAGTCCACTCCCCTGCGGGGAATTTATCTTGCAACAAAGAGGGCGAAATTTCCTCAATAGACTCTATCAAAGGGAACTCAAAAAGGCCTTTCCAAATATCATCACTTTCCCTTCTTCTAATTAGGACATTTTCTTTAGAGTCACAAATATAAACGTATGAGAACCAACGAGTTTTATGTTCTATTTTTTTTTCTTTAATTGGCAGTTGCTGCACACAATTATGAGAATAAGCCACACACGTCTCACAGAGAGGGCAAAGGGTGCAATCTGCTCCAGATGGTTTACATACCAAGGCCCCAAAATCCATAATGGCTTGATTATAAAGGGAGGGGCGTCTTTTATCTAACAACTCATCGGCCAGAGCCTTAAACTCTTTTTTACCTTCAGCAGAGTCTATTGGTGTATAAATACCAAAGTATCTTGACAAAACACGAAAAACATTACCGTCCAAAACGGCATACGGTTGACCATAAGCAAAGCTTGCTATGGCTGCAGCCGTATAAGGGCCAACGCCTGGTAACGAAAGAATGGATTTATAATCGGAAGGAAAGGAACCAAGAGCAACTATCTGCTGCGCAGCCTTATGTAGATTACGAGCCCTACTGTAATAACCTAATCCCTGCCAAAGCAGCAACACTTGCTCTTCTGAAGCTGCCGCCAATGTCTGGACGGTAGGAAAGGCGGCAACGAAACGCTCATAATAAGCCCTACCCTGCTCTACCCTTGTCTGCTGTAGAATAATCTCAGAAAGCCATATATAATATGGATTGGTAGTCTCGCGCCATGGCAACACCCTTTTATGCTGTTCATACCATTGCTCTATAATTGCTGAAAAATCTGCCATTTTCTGATAATTAACCTTCTTTCGGGTCACAAAATTACATAAAAAGCAGCAAGAAACAAGCTCATACACTTTTTTTTAAGATAAAAAATCGAGAAAATGCTTTCGGCTTTAAGATAAAAATTGTAATTTTGCAGCTCGAAAAGCAAGAAATAATAGTACTAACCCATAAATAACAAACAATTATGCCAAACGGAAAGAAGCATAAGAGACACAAAATGTCTACTCACAAGCGTAAGAAGAGACTGAGAAAGAACAGACATAAGAGCAAGTAAAAGTACTTCTCAGAAGACATGGCTCGGTGACAGACTTAAACATGTCACCGAGTCTTTTTTAAGATTAGTATTTAACAAAACAAGAAAGACAAGAATGACTAGCGAACTTTTCATAGACGTCCAGCCAAAGAAGATTGCCATTGCTCTTACCGAAGACAAGAAGCTTGTCGAATATCAGGAAGAAGAGCAATCAGCCTCCTTCTCGGTAGGCAATATCTATTTGGCCAAAGTCCGCAAATTAATGCCTGGCTTGAACGCCTGTTTTGTTAACGTTGGACACGAACGCGATGCTTTCCTGCACTATCTTGATTTAGGATCACAATTTAATTCCTATGCCAAATACCTGAAACAGGTTCTTAACGACAAGAAGAGTCTCTCCCCTTTTGAGAAAGCCACCTTCCAACACGAGTTGGAAAAGACCGGCAGTGTACAGAACGTACTTCAACAAGGACAGGAAATATTGGTACAGATAGTAAAAGAGCCCATCAGCACAAAAGGACCACGCCTTACCTGCGAAATAACCTTCCCCGGACGCTATCTAGTTCTAATACCTTTTGACGACAAAGTCTCCATCTCTACCAAAATAAAGAGTGCAGAGGAACGATCGAGACTTAAACAAATCATACAAAGCATAAAGCCACATAACTGTGGCGTAATAGTACGTACAGTAGCAGAAGGAAAACGCGTTGCAGAAATAGACACCGAAATGAAGGTGTTGGTAAAACGTTGGGAAGAATGCCTGAAGCAAGCTCAAAAAGCCAAGTCGCTACCTGCACTCGTTTACGAAGAAACAAGTCGTACCGTAGGTATGCTTAGAGACCTCTTTAATCCAAGCTATGAGAACATCTACGTTAACAAGGAAGATGTTTTCAACGAGATTAAGGACTATGTCTCACTGATAGCACCAGACAGATTAAGCGTTGTTAAACTCTACAAGGGAAATCTACCTATCTTTGACAACTTTGACATTACAAGGCAGATTAAGTCTGGATTCGGCCGTACAGTATCATACAAACACGGAGCTTATCTGATAATAGAACATACAGAAGCACTGCACGTGGTGGATGTAAACAGCGGCAACCGAGCAAAGAATAAAAACGGACAGGAAGCTAACGCGCTGGAAGTAAATCTAGGCGCAGCCGACGAGTTAGCACGCCAGCTAAGACTGAGAGATATGGGCGGAATCATAGTGGTCGATTTCATTGATATGAAATTAGCCGAAGACCGCCAAACACTTTACGAACACATGTGCGAGAACATGAAACGCGACCGTGCTCGCCACAACATTCTTCCCCTCTCCAAGTTTGGTTTGATGCAGATAACCCGCCAGCGCGTAAGACCGGTAATGGACGTGCAGGTAGAGGAATCTTGCCCCACCTGTCACGGCACAGGAAAGATTAAGAGCAGCTTCCTTTTTGAAAGCGTACTAGAAGGTAAAATCAAGCTCTTGAACAAGAAATTGGGAATGAAGCGTTTCAACCTCTACGTCCATCCTTACGTATATGCATTCCTATGCAAGGGAATATTCTCTCTAAAACGCAAATGGCAATGGAAGTACGGCCTTGGCGTAAAAGTGATTCCAAGTCAAAAACTGGCATTTCTGGAATATCAGTTCATAGATGCCGACGGACAGGAAATAGACATGAAGGAAGAAGTGGAAATACGTTAACCCCGCACACCACACTAAAAACAAAGAAGGCTGTATGATCATACGTCATACAGCCTTCTTTGTATATTATCTTTTTCTTTTTTTATTCCTGAGGAACAACCTGAAGGTTAAGTTCATCTAACTGAGCCTGCTCCAAGAAACCGGGAGCATCCAACATAACATCGCGACCGCTATTGTTCTTGGGGAAAGCAATGCAATCACGGATACTATCAAGTCCAGCAAACAGACTTACAAAACGATCCAAACCATACGCAAGACCTCCATGTGGTGGTGCGCCAAACTTAAAGGCATTCATTAGGAAGCCGAACTTCTGCTGAGCCTGCTCTGGGGTGAAGCCTAAAATTTCAAATATCTTCTGCTGTGTTTTGGCATCGTGAATACGGATGCTGCCGCCACCAACTTCCACACCGTTGATTACCATATCGTATGCATTGGCGCGTACACTGGCAGGATCGGTATCTAGAAGAGGGATATCCTCGGGCTTAGGAGAGGTAAACGGATGATGCATAGCCATCAGACGCTGCTCCTCATCACTCCATTCATACATGGGAAAATCAATAACCCATAGGCAAGAGAACTTGTTTTTATCGCGCAACCCCATACGCGACCCCATCTCCAGACGAAGCTCGCAAAGTTGCTTACGAACCTTCATAGCATCATCACCACTGAGAATAAGTATCAAATCACCAGGCTTAGCATTCATTTTCTGCTTAAGAACCTGCAAGGTTTCTTGAGTGTAAAACTTATCTACAGAGCTCTTCACGTTACCATCCTCTTCAACACGGGCATAAACAAGCCCCTTGGCACCAATCTGAGGGCGCTTAACAAAGTCCGTCAACTGATCTATCTGCTTACGAGTATATACTGCCTGACCTTCAGCACAAATAGCACCTATATATACAGCGCCATCAAATACGCCAAAACCATCGGGGAAAATACTTTCAACAATCTCACGCGAAGCATTATCTGGCTGATTGTTCTTCAACTCAACGAACTCCATGCCAAAACGTGTATCGGGCTTATCACTACCATAATTCTTCATGGCGTCTGCCCACGTCATACGTGGCAAGGCTGGGATATCTATTCCCTTAATAACCTTAAAGAGATGACGGCTCATGCCTTCGAACATTTGCAAGATATCCTCCTGTTCAACGAAAGACATTTCGCAGTCAATCTGAGTAAACTCTGGTTGACGGTCTGCACGAAGATCCTCATCACGGAAACACTTTACAATCTGGAAGTAACGATCCATACCAGCAACCATAAGAAGCTGTTTCAAGGTCTGAGGACTCTGAGGAAGCGCATAGAACTGACCAGGATTCATACGGCTAGGAACAACAAAGTCACGGGCACCCTCAGGAGTACTATTAACCAAAACAGGGGTCTCAATCTCCAAGAAACCTTGCTCATCAAGATAACGACGAACTTCGAAGGCAAACTTATGGCGGAGTTCCAAGTTCTGACGTACTACAGGACGACGAAGATCAAGATAGCGATACTTCATTCGTAGGTCATCACCACCATCAGAATTCTCCTCGATAGTAAATGGAGGTATAGCACTCTCGTTAAGAATATTCAATTCCTCCACGAGAATTTCGATTTCACCAGTTGGAATATTCTTATTCTTAGAATAACGCTCTGCCACAACACCTGTTGCCTGCAGGACATACTCACGCCCCAACTTTCCTGCTTTCTGGCGCAACTCCTCAGATGCATCTTCAGTAAACGCCAACTGCGTAATGCCGTAACGGTCTCTCAGGTCAACGAAAGTTAATGCACCTAGATTGTGTACACTCTGTACCCATCCGGCCAAAGTAACCCTCTCGCCTACATTGGTGAGACGCAACTCACCACAAGTTCTTGTCCTATACATTATTTATATATTTATTTTGTCCTTTAAAAACAAAAGAAGGATGAACCCTAAAGTCCATCCTTCTTTGTTGTACGCCCTCAGGGGCTCGAACCCTGGACCCATTGATTAAGAGTCAATTGCTCTACCAACTGAGCTAAGGACGCATCAAAAACGTCACATTCTTATTTACGTTGTACGCCCTCAGGGGCTCGAACCCTGGACCCATTGATTAAGAGTCAATTGCTCTACCAACTGAGCTAAGGACGCGTATGTTTCGTTTTTGCGAGTGCAAAGGTACGGACTTTTGCCGAATTGAGCAAATGTTTTATTGTTTTTTTTCCTTTTAAGCCTTCAACTCGTACAAATCCGAAGGAGACTTCCTTTTTAGGATGTCTAATTCAAAGTCAACACCAGGTATTATACCAAAACTCCTAAGTAAACCCTCTACAGTTTTACGTGCTAGTTCGGGGTGATTATTCTCTTCACTAAGATGACATAACCACACATGTTTTAATATAGGTGTAGCATGTTCTGCTATCAGTTTTGCCGATTCCTTATTACAAAGATGGCCTTTATCTCCCCTGATCCTACCTTTCAAATATGCAGGATATGTTCCCATCATAAGCATATCCTCATCATGATTAGCCTCAAGAACGAGATAATTTGCCTTAGAAACTTGCTCCTCCATAATACTTGTAACATGTCCGGCATCTGTTATCAGACAAAAGGTAACACCATCGGCCTCAACACGATATCCCACACAATCACTACTGTCATGAGGAACATCAAAGGGAGTTATAAGCAAATCGCCCAATTGTAAAGAAACATCCTTCTGAACAATCCTTATGTGCTTCTCTGTGAGTTTGCTTGTCATGCAGTAATTAGAGTTGATTCCAGCATGCACCTTTTCTGTTGAATACACCAGTTTATCATACTCATTTGCAAGATTTCCTACCGCCTTTATATGGTCAGCATGATCATGTGTTACAAAAACAGCATCTATCTGATCAATATCTATACCATAGGTCTTTAGGGTTCTTTTTAGAACTCTGATACCTATTCCAGCATCAATGAGAATGCTTGTATTTCCTGTAGCCAAATAGTAGCAATTTCCGCTGCTACCCGACCCCAAAGAGAGAAATTTTAGCATAATTTATTAATTTTACTTGCAAAATTACACCATTTATAGAATAATTACAAATTTTTCTATAGTTTTGTGTCAAATAAATTGATTGTAGAATGAGAATGTTACATCAAATCACACTTACGACCTGTGCCATTATACTATTTATATTGAGCAGTTGTTCCGAGAACAGCAGAAAAGCCACAGATACAGGTAAGGTTTTTTTGAAAAGTTTGTACACTTGCGACTTTAAAACCTGCGATGCTTTATGCACAGAAAACGGAAAAGAAGCCGTTCGATGGTTTGCCTCGAATCTGACAGAAGACGATCTTGCCCTTATCTCTTGCGAAGTGGAGATTAAAACTGAGGAATACGAAGTGACAGATTCATCAGCCTATGTCGCATTTACCGCAAAGAATGTAATTGTTTGTGATTCTCTGGAGAGAAAAGGTCATATAGGCAACCGAACATTAAAAGTTGAGCTTAAGAACGTAAAAGGCTCTTGGAAGGTTGACAAATTAGAATGGTAGTCCCACAGCAAAGTGGAAAGAAAAATCCCTTTTGAAATTGGGATGGATAATAGGATAATGACGCCTGCTATCCTCATAAGCAGGATGAATAGCCTTCATACCACCATCTAAACGCAAGATAAAATAGTTGAAATTCAGGCGAACACCTAAGCCGTACGCAACCGCAATCTGACGCCAGAAAGTGTCAAAACGGAACTGCCCTCCCGGCTGATCTGGATAATCACGTAATGTCCAAATGTTACCAGCATCTACGAATACTGCACCATCAAACTTCCAGAACAAATGGGTTCGGTATTCTATATTCATGTCAAGTTTTAAATCACCAGTCTGATTAATAAAGTCAATCTTTCCATCGTTGCCCAAAAAAGAACCAGGTCCTAACTCACGCACATTCCATCCTCTCACACTATTGGCACCTCCACTAAAATAACGTTTCTCATAAGGCAAGATTGTGGAATTCGCATACGGATAGGCAATACCCAGGCCAAAATGCAAAGCCAACGAGTTGGCTTTGTTAATCACAAAGCTCTTAGAGAAATCAAAATCACCCTTCACATACTGAGCATAGGCATTATCAAATAATGTATATTGCCCATCTTCATTTCTTGAAGCTTTGCTCATATTAGAAATCCCGTACAGGAGATTACCCGCCGTTTCAACACTAGCACGTATGATATAGGCGTTGGTACCATAATTTTTGGAATTAGGATTCAACGACTGAGAGCTGTAGAAAAAGCTATACCCCCACTTAACGATGAAAAGGTTCTCATAATTATACCTAAGAATGGCATTTCTACTCTCAGGATTATCCAAATAAATTTCTTTAAAGGTATCACTTATCCATGGCATAAACACATAGTTTATGTCCAACAGATCTATTCTGTGCTGCATCCTACGAGCAGCTCTTGTCCATTTATAACGCCAGGAGGTAGTAAGAACTCGGCGATGAAACTCTGGTCGATCTTGCGAGTCAAACATAAAGCTCAACTCACTGGTGGCGAGCGAACGCTTACGGAATGACTGCCTAAGGAAGGGACAGATAAAATCAGGAAAGGTTATACCAGATTCGAAACTATACTCAATAAAGTTCTGATCGGAATAGCCACGGAGACCTTTTATTGCTTCAAACGCACCACGCGCCTTAATACTCAATAGCTCCGACCCACGGAACAGGTTTCTATTCTGATAAGAGAATGCAACAGCAACACCCAAGTCGCCAGCTGAATTTGTACCCTCTAATTCAACATTAAACGAGTTTCTCTTACTGGGCGTTACAGAAATCAATGCATCCAACTTGGTGCTGTCTTCTGCATTCGCAGAAAGACTGACGCGACTGCTTTGTACTGCTCCCAACCTGTTTAGTCGGGAATATGAACTTTGTAAATCCTGCTCACGATAAAGATTGCCCCCCACCAATTCATTTGCAGAAGCTATAACCTTGGGACGAACAAAAGGTTTATGGTGAGATACCGGTATATTGTATGTAACATCACCTATAGTATATCGTTGATGTGGCTTTATATCTCCCGCTTTTCCCGTTGAGTATTCCTGTAAAATCATCTTTAGATCAACCAGATGATTCCCAGTCGTTGTATCAGCCTCGAAACGGACAAAATCTTTGTTGAATTTATTATACCCTCTGTTCTGTAAATGTGCATTCAGACGATTTCTTTCAGATTCCAACACATTAAGATCAAATGGCATATTGTCCTCTAATAGTGAGACGTAGCCATCCTGTTTTAATTGCTGCGCTACGGCTGTATCCTGAATATCCTGTAGAATCTCATTTACCTTATATCTCTGATATGGCTGCACATAATACCTAACTCCGATTCTATTTCCCTTCATCACCTCAACTAAATCCACCTCAGCATTAAGATAACCCATATTACGTACTGCATTTTGGATATTCAGCCGAGTTTTCTGCGACATTGCAGAATCATAAATAACTGGAGGCTCGCCCAATCTACGTATAAAACGATTAAAACGTTTGGTACTATCCTGGCCAGAAAGAGAATAAATATAAAGAGGAACCTTAACTAGCGAGAACCATTTATTGTTTGGGTGCTGACCGATGTACCCCACTAGAGGGGCGGTCTTAAACTCTTTCTTGTCAGAACGAATAGATACATGATTAAGCATGTACTCATCCTCGGGAATAAAACGATTAACGCTACATCCCGTAAGAAAAACACATATAAGTAGGCTTATGCATGCAAATATTTTCCGACAAAAGCAATTCATATGACAAAGGTAGGTATATTTTGCCAAAATTCATTAACTTTGTGCAGAAAATTGCTCGTTTTTTATGATAACCAAAGCAAGAATCAAATTAATAAAGTCGTTAGAGCAAAGAAAACAAAGAAACCTTCAGCATCTATTTGTTGCCGAAGGTCCAAAATTAGTGGGCGAATTATTGGCGACAATGCAACCTTCTTATGTTGCGGCTTTGTCCGAATGGTGGTACGAGAACAAGGATATTATAAAATCATCATGTGAGACTGATACGATAACAACAGAGGAATTACAGCGAGCCAGCCTTTTACGAACGCCACAACAGGTAATAGCTCTCTTCCCCATCCCACAAGACAGTTTCAAACTAGAAATGGTTCAACAAGAACTATGTCTAGCCTTGGATGGCGTTCAAGATCCAGGAAACATGGGGACAATCCTAAGGATTGCCGATTGGTTTGGTATCCATCATGTTGTCTGCTCTGAAGATACCGTTGATGTTTACAATCCAAAGGCCATTCAGGCCACCATGGGTGCTTTGGCACGCGTAAAGGTTCATTATACCAATCTTTCAGAGATGCTGAGCCAATGCAAGGTTCCAATTTACGGAACACTCTTAGACGGCAACAATATTTACGAGCAAGAACTTGGCCAGTATGGCTTCATCGTTATGGGCAACGAAGGGAAGGGGCTTTCGCAGCCCATCAGGAATCTTGTAACACAGAAACTACTAATCCCAAACTATCCTACAGGAACCCAAACTACAGAAAGTCTTAACGTTGCTATCGCCACCAGTATTGTCTGCTCTGAGTTTCGGAGGCGACAACAATAAAAGGGCAGAAAAATCTGCCCTTTATTATAAAAAACATCTCTTAAGTTTATTCTTCTTCCAAGGGGAAGCCCTCTTCATCTTCCTCCTTCACCTCAGCCTCTTCAGAGTAACTGCTGTAAAAAGTGTCGTCAGAATCCTCACCTTCCTCTGAGTCCATACCATCTTCGCTGTCCTCATTATCCTCTTCCTCATCATAGATAGGATTACCATCCTCATCAAATTCCTTGCGAACTGGCTCTAACTTAAGTTTCTCCACAGGATCCTTCTTCTTGGCAAAAATTGCCTCAATCCAAGTACCTTTTACAATCTCTAGAACATCATAGCCCTGAGCCACTTTTTTTTCCAAAGTTCCGCCTGGTGCATGAATACGACTGGCAGGCAACTGAGTGGTGCTGATATCAAAACCACTTTCGATAATATCCTTCAGTGCCAAAGAGATAGAATCCCATCCTCCACCAAAGTTCTTGTCTATCAAGTCTAGCAACACGGGAGCTGAGATGTGCTTTACATTTTCATAGCTTAGGTCAGTAATACGCGTAATAGTCTTTTGACGTATAGCTACGCAGCCCTTCCCAGATTTGCAATGATGGAACCGCACCCAATTCATGTTATTGTATTTACCAGCCTCACGCTCATCATCCTCATTAAAATGAACAACCTCAAAGGCCAAGCGGATGGTGTTAAGCAATTTTTCTTCAACAATTGAAAAATCTTCTTCCTCGCGCTCTTTTTCCCACATCTTTCCAATCTGCTCAGCAGATATAGACCAGATATTTGATGAATTCAAGTCCTGAACTGACTCAATAGAGATATTAGTCCTTTTTTCCTCTTTCATATTCAAATTAATTTTATTTGTTTTCGGGGGCAAAGGTACGAAAATAATGAAAACGCAAATGTTAATTTAATATAATTCTGCATTTTACAATTCAAGGTCGGCGTAATGAGGATTGTGGTCAGAAATCTGACGTTCTTTATTCTCTTTCTCTATGTGAGTATGCGTCACCTTGATATTTGGCGTAATAAAGATAAAGTCTATTTTCTCAGTTTTCTCAGTAGGAATTTGGCAAAAAGACTGCCATGTACCCGTAGCACCTGTCCTATTTTTCGTCATATGATAGGCATCATTCATCTTAAAGTCACTGCCAATCATTGTCTTGTAAGCCTCATCGTTCTCCGTAACATTAAAGTCACCAGTAACAACAGCGGGTTTACTCCCCACAATTTCCACAATTTTCTTCATAATCAGCCTAGCACTTTCACGACGAGCCACTTTTCCCACATGATCGAGGTGCGTGTTCACGGCCATAAACACCAATCCTGTTTTTTTATCTTTCAGCTTAACCCAACTGGCCACGCGCTCTATAGCAGCATCCCACCCTTTAGAACCTACTACATCTGGTGTCTCGGAAAGCCAGAAATTGCCTTTATCCAAAGCCCGAAATCTGTCTTTTCTATAAAATACAGGGGCAGCCTCACCCTTCTTTTTGCCATCGGTCCTGCCCACACCCACATATCCGTAGCCCTTCAAACTCTTGCGCAGGTACTCCAACTGGGCATTGGTAACCTCCTGCATGCCGCAGATTTCTATCTGATTGTCTGTAACATACTGCACCACGCGCTCTTTACGCTGGTCCCAGCCGCAGCCTATTTTGTAATCATCTGCGTTCATATAACGAATATTGAATGTTCCCCATCTAATCTTTACAGTATCATCTGCAGATGACTTTGCAATAACGAAAAGGGGGGTAAGTGCAACTAATACCAATAAAAAATAATTCCTCATGAATATTGAATGTTTAATTTGTTTTTTCCTTATATGGTCTATAATTTTGCACAAAATTACATTTTTTCGAATAAAAGCTGAGGTAGAAAAAACAAAAATTGTACTTTTGTAACGATTTTTAAAATAATAAGGTAAGGAAAGCCACAATAGCAAAGACTCATGAAAGAATCATACAGGCAAATAAAGGATGACAGACAACTGCCCCAGATTCTCAGACAAGAAAACGAAGAGATTAGGCGCTATGCTTTTCAGAGTATCAACCTGACAATAGAAACAGAATTGGTCCTCGCCCACACTTACAAGGACTGCCTTTTTATAGGGTGCCAATTACCAATGGGATTAAAAAAGATATGTAAAGACTGCCTTTTCTTGCCCGATATGGGGGAAACCTTTCACTACAAGAACCACCTTTATACACCAGAAGAGCTATACGAAGGATACACGCCTACGGACAAGAAATCGTACGAAACATGCTTTGACGGACGTGTATATAAACATTTTCTAAAAAAAGGAAAACAGGCTTCGGACATTAAGGAGACATTGGCACGTTCGCTGCACGATCACAGCATCTCTGACTGTCTGCATGATTTTCTATCCAATTACAATGAACATCGTTTGGTTGGCATTATGGGCGGACATAGCTTAGCGCGCACCGATGTGGCTTACAAACAGATTGTCCACCTATGCAAACGTCTTACAGAAAAAGGGTTCCTGATGATATCAGGCGGCGGACCGGGTGCTATGGAAGCAACTCACTTAGGAGCCTGGATGGCTGGACGTAATGAGTTGGAAATGATGGACGCCTTACACATTCTGTCAACAGCACCCAAATATACTGATGAAGGTTGGTTGGAAACAGCCTGGAGAGTACACGACCGTTTTCCACAAAAAGATTTTCAGAGTTTAGGCGTTCCCACATGGCTATATGGACACGAGCCTTCTACGCCTTTGGCAACACACATAGCAAAATACTTTGATAACAGCATCCGTGAAGACGGAATCCTCTCTATAGCCAAAGGCGGCATAATATATACACCGGGCAGTGCAGGAACATTACAGGAAATTTTCCAAGAAGCGGTTCAGAATCATTACCTGACTTTTGGATACGCAAGTCCGATGATTTTCTTAGGGAAAGAGTTTTGGACAAAAGAGGTTCCTGTCTGGCCGTTAATAATGGACCTCACAGATAGAGGTATCTACAAAAATTTGATACTATGTCTGTCTGATAAAGAAGAAGATGTAGAACGCGTTCTTATGGAACAACAAAAATAAGTTTAATTTATGAGCGACGGAAATTTCAACAGGGCTCTTCTCCCCTCTACACCTATAGCCAGCGGCATAAAGATGGGGCGACAGCAAATGAAGGCAAAGGCTCTCATTGTCTTTAAAGATTTGATAAAAGAAAAGTTCCCTACCCTTACGGATAAGGAACTACAAGATATTATCAAGTCTTTTAGTTCTAGACTTTAGCTTATCGTCACCTTAGCAGCCAACGCTTTGCACTTATCACGCAAGGTGTCTTGTGAGGCAGACAGATTGTCCCAACATACTACGACACCCATTCTACGGCCAACATGTGCCTCTGGCTTTCCAAAAATACGCAAATAAGTACGCTCTGCTGCACAGACATCTTCCATTCCATTATACTGAGGAGCAGTTGTCTCCATTGGTGAAAGAATAACAGCCGAAGCGCCTTGACGCTCCTGCGTAATCTCAGGAATAGGCAAACCCAAGACTGCACGACAATGCAACTCAAACTCACTCAAGTTTTGAGTACCGGCTAATGTGACCATTCCTGTGTCATGTGGACGAGGGCTCAACTCACTAAAGATGACACCTTCCTTCTCACTTACGAAGAACTCTACGCCCCAAATACCAGCTCCCGTCAAAGCCGCTGTCACCTTATCAGCCATCTGCTGAGCAGTTTTTAGATGTTCTGGCTTCATGGCACGAGGCTGGAAACTTTCTCGATAGTCGCCACCTTTCTGTACATGACCGATAGGAGCACAGAAAAGCGTTGGTCCATTCTTTTGCGTTACGGTCAAGAGTGTAATCTCGTAGTCAAAAGGAATAAACTGCTCTACAATCACTTCCATAATATCACCTCGACTGCCACCACAGGCATTTTCCCAAGCTTTCTCCAATTCACCCGCATTATCCACTTTACTCTGCCCATGACCACTACTACTCATCAATGGCTTAATGATGCAAGGGAAACCTATCCTTTGGGCTGCCTCCTTTAATTCATCATAGGTACTGGCATAAAGATAATTGGCCGTTTTAAGACCAAGCTCCGTATGAGCCAACTCGCGAATTGCCTTACGGTTCATCGTGAAATTAACAGCTTTGGCACTTGGTACGATATGTATTCCTGCATTTTCGAACTCATAAAGTTTTTCTGTACGTATGGCCTCTATTTCAGGAACAATAATATCTGGCTTAACTTCATCCACTACTTTTTGCAGTGCATCACCATCTAGCATACTGAATACTCTGCGTTCATCTGCTACCTGCATAGCTGGAGCATTATCATACTTGTCGCATGCTACAACATACTGTCCCTTACGCTTACAGGCAATCACAAATTCCTTACCCAATTCGCCTGAACCCAATAAAAGAATTTTCTTTACCATATTTATATATATTATATCTCTAATCCCAAATCTCTCAAGTCTAACCTTTATACCTCTCCCCCCAACATTGAATCATACGTTGCAACAACTTCTCTTCTGATGGATTCTGCTGAGCATGCCATAAGCGCATATCCCGCAAATCATCTGGCAAGAACTGCTGCTTAACAAAATGTCCCTCATAATCATGAGCATACTTATAGCCATCACTATAGCCCAATTGCTGCATCAATTTCGTTGGAGCATTACGTAAATGCAAGGGAACGGGCTGATTACCCGTCTGCTCTACTTTTTGCAAAGCATCATTGATAGCCATGTAGGCAGAATTACTCTTGGGGCTGGTGGCCAGATATATGGTTGCCTCAGCCAACGGGATACGTCCCTCCGGCCATCCTATCTTCATCACTGCATCAAAAGCGGCATTAGCAAGAAGCAAAGCGTTAGGATTAGCAAGTCCAATATCCTCACTGGCACTTATCACTAATCTGCGCGCTATGAAAGCTGGGTCTTCACCACCCTCAATCATTCTTGCCAACCAATATATTGCTGCATCAGGATCACTACCTCTAATGCTCTTAATAAAGGCAGATATGATATCATAATGCATCTCTCCGTCCTTATCATAAGCCATAGGATTCTGCTGTAAACGCTCGGCAACAATTTGATCGGTAACCAAGACCTTATCTTCTTTCTCTGCCCCCTCGTAAAGCAACTCAATAATATTCAACAATTTACGGGCATCTCCTCCACTAAATCGCATCAGGGCAGATGTTTCCCGCAAATCAAAAGGTTTTTGTTTTAGAATGACATCCTTTTCAGTAACCCTCTTAACCAGCGTCATCAGGTCCTTCTGTTCCAAAGGTTTCAGGGTATAAACTTGACAACGACTCAAAAGAGGTCGAATTACCTCGAACGAAGGATTCTCCGTTGTTGCACCTATCAGCGTTACAATACCTTGCTCCACGGCTCCTAACAACGAGTCTTGTTGCGACTTACTGAATCTGTGGATTTCGTCAATAAACAAAATGGGAGTTGCTGTATTAAAGAATCGGTTTCCCTTGGCCTTTTCTATAACATCACGTACATCCTTCACACCACTCGTTACAGCACTGAGTGTATAGAAAGGTGCCTGTAACTGATGAGCTATAATAGTAGCCAAAGTTGTCTTACCAACTCCAGGAGGCCCCCACAGAATAAAACTGCTCAAGCGTCCACCTTCTATCATACGACGAAGCACAGCACCCGGACCTACCAGATGTTGCTGCCCTACATAATCGTCGAGCGTAAGCGGACGCATTCTTTCTGCTAATGGTGGCATAACGAGGACAAAAGTACAACATTTTACTGAGAAAAAGAAACATATTCAAAAAACTTTACTATCTTTGCCACATGAAACTTTCAATTTTAATACCAACCTTTAACCAAGACTGCACACAATTGGTGCACGATCTCTTGGAACAACTTCCTCAGGACGCAGAGATTATAGTAGCAGATGACGGTAGTACCGCAGCCACCATTCGCGAACAGAATGCTACCATAGGAATGCTACCCCAGTGTCGGTATTGGCAAGCTAAGATGAACTTAGGGCGTGCCAAGATACGCAATCTCTTGGCCGAAATGGCACAAGGTGAATGGATTCTTTTCATTGATAGCGACGCAAAGGTTCGTAGTAAAGATTTCATTGCATCATACCTTAAGGAAACCGACGGGAAACAGGTTATATGTGGTGGAACCGGTAATTATGAAAGTTGCCCATCCGAAGACAAAGCACTACGTTATAAATATGAGGTGCATGCTGAAAAGAAACGTACACTCAAACTAAGAAGAAGGAAACCTTATGCTCAGTTCTCTACATTCAATTTCATGATACGTCGAGAACTCTTCCTACAAATACGTTTCTACAATGAGATTTGTGATTACGGACACGAAGACACATTATTCGGTTTGGCATTGAAAGACCGCAAGATTCCTGTATTACATATAGACAACAAACTCATCCATACAGGATTAGAGCCTACCCCCGCCTATCTACGCAAGATAAAGACCTCGCTGTTTACCCTCTCGCGACTGGATGAGAAAGTTCAAAAAAGAATTACCATATCAGCCATTGCACTATTTATCAAAAAGTGTCATCTACAAGGTTTTGCAATCTGGCTCTTTAAAGTTAGCAATCATAAACTAAAACAAAACCTGTTAGGCAGCAACCCCTCATTGCTTCTCTTTAAATTATACAAGCTGGGATTCTTCTGCAAGATTATGGAGTAGTCTCCATTAAACCCATTCACTAAGTTCTAGCCAACGCATGGATTTCTCATCGAGTTCCTCTGTGAGACGAGGAAGGCGCTTGCTCATCTCCGTTATCTGATCCACACTAATGGCACCACTACTGAGAGCTTTCTCTATTTGACTCTTTTCCGCCTCCAAACGTTCTATATCTTGCTCCAACTGGGTATATTCCTGTTTTTCCTTAAAGGAAAGTTTACGTTTCTGTTCCGTACGAGGTTTCGCCTTCTGCGAGTCTGAATCTGATGATATTTTGGTTGCAGGTCCAGGCTTACGCTCCTCCAACTTTTCCCACTCACGGTACTGGCTGTAATTGCCGGGGAAGTCCTTTATATCACCATTTCCGTTAAAGACGAGAAGATGGTCAACGACCTTGTCCATAAAATAGCGGTCGTGACTGACTACAATAACACAACCATGGAAATCCTGCAAATACTGCTCCAGAATCTGCAAGGTAACGATATCCAAGTCATTGGTTGGCTCATCCAACACCAAGAAATTCGGATTCTGCATGAGTACTGTACAGAGATGAAGTCTCCGTTTCTCCCCGCCAGAAAGCTTGTAAATATAGTTCTGCTGTTGAAGAGGTGTAAACATAAAATGCTGCAGGAACTGCATGGCAGAAAGATGACGCCCGCCGCCCAGGTCTACATAGTCCGCAATCCTGCGTACGGCATCAATAACCTTCATTTGGTCATCAAACTTCATACCATCCTGACTGTAATAGCCAAACTTTACCGTTTCGCCAACAACAAACCGACCAGAATCAGGCTTTACCTCACCCAACAACATTTTAATGAAAGTCGTCTTCCCTGTTCCGTTACCACCAACAATACCCATTTTCTCGTAACGGGAGAAGTTGTAATAGAAATCCTTGAGGATGATCTTTTCCGTTGCAGACGATTCTGCATCTTTCAATGGGAACTTTTTACTTACATACTCAGCCTCAAATATCTTGCTGCCTATATAAGCACTCTTCATCTCCAAACGAACTTGCTGCTCTTCAATGCGACGCTTTGCAACCTTTTCCAACTCGTAGAAAGCCTCCTCACGATAACGAGCTTTATGACCACGGGCCTGAGGCTGGCGCCGCATCCAGTCCAGTTCCGTCCGATATAGATTATTGGCACGTGTTACTTCCGACCGAGCCACATCTATGCGCTCCTGACGTTTTTCAAGATAATAACTGTAATTGCCCCGATAGGTGTATATAGTTTCATCATCAAGTTCCAATATCACAGAACAGATGTTATCAAGGAAATACCTATCGTGTGTCACCATGAGAAGTGTGATGTTGCTTCTTTTCAGATAGCCCTCCAGCCATTCAATCATCTGAACGTCAAGGTGGTTGGTAGGCTCATCAAGAATAAGAAAATCAGGCTCCATAATAAGCACATTAGCTAGCGCCACACGCTTAAGCTGGCCTCCGGAAAGCTGACAAAGGGGTTTATGAAACTCTGTAATAGAAAGCTTAGAGAGAATCGTCTTACTGCGGTTCTCGTAATCCCAAGCTTTCTGGTGGTCCATACGGTCTAAGATTTCCTGAAGTCCAGGATTTCCTGGTGTTGCCATACACTGCTCATACTCACGAATAAGGTTAGTCGTTTCATTTCCGTGCCAGAAGCATGCTTCGAGCACCGTCATATCCATAGGATAATGAGGTGCCTGCTCAAGATACCCCATTCTAAGTCCATTATGATATATTACATCACCCTCGTCTGCAGTATCCCTTCCTGTCAGTATATTAAGCAAGGTACTTTTGCCCGTTCCATTCTGTGCTATAAGCCCAACTTTCTGCCTCTCTGCAATGCTGAAAGACAAATCATGAAATAACGTACGGTCTCCAACCCTGCGCGTAAGATTCTGAACCTGTAAATATGAAACCATGTGAAATTTTCTGCAAAAGTATGTAAAAACGGCGGATTATTGAAATAATTTCATACAGAATATTTGGAAGATAACAGGATTTACCATAACTTTGCAGTGTTTTTGAAACATAGCTCTTTCTGAGCACGTATCTTAAATATCCAACACCTTATTATTTTATTATAATCAAGCATAAAAACTATGCACAAAAAGAACGAACTAGAAAGTATGAGTTCTGACGAATTGGCTGCACTTGCCAAATCATTGGGCGTAAAGGTTATCAACGACCAAACAGAACTAATTTACAACATCATAGATGCAGAGTCTGTACAACCGATTGAGAGTACGGAGAAGAAAAAGCGTACCACCAAGAAAGCTGAAAAAACAGAAAAGACTGCAACCAAAAAGACAGGAACAGAAAAGGCTGCCAAAAAGGAGGAAAAGGCCGAGGCAGCTAGTACAGAAAAGAAAGCTACAAAGAAAAAGACAACCAAGAAGGAAACGGAGAAGGCTGAAGAGATTGTAGCCACGCCACAAACACCTACTATAGAAAAAGAAGAAATTGCACCTACTTCGGAAGAAGCACCAGCCAAGAAGAAAAGGAAGAGAATTGGCGAAGCAAAAGCTGAAGCCAAGGCACAACTGGAAAAAGTACAAGAAGAATTAGACTTCTCCGAACCTATTCAAGAATCAGCAGCAGAACCCATAAAAGAGGAAACCACAAACAGCGAAAACAACACTAAAAACCAAGAACTTACAGAAGACAAGATTAAGAAGTTCTTTAGCACAGGCGAAGACTTCATAATCTTACAAGATATCCCCAAATTAGAAGAGCAGGTAGAGATGGTTGCCACCACAAGCAACATTTCTCCCAATCGTTCTGAAATGGGCACACGCATTATTGACGACCTACCCGAATTGGACAAAAGCAATCGCCAGAAAGAAGAAGAGAAATATGACTTTGGCGAAAACCTGCGCGGAGAAGGTGTACTGGAAGTAATGAACGAGGGCTTTGGATTCTTGCGCAGCAGTGATTACAACTACCTAAGCAGCCCCGATGACATCTATGTTAGTTCACAGATTATACGCCAGTACGGATTAAAGACGGGTGACGTAGTAGAAGGTCCTGTAAGACCTCCCCGTGAGAACGAGAAATACTTCCCCCTGATAAAAGTCAACACCATCAACGGATGCAACCCAGAAGAAGTAAGAGACCGTAGTCCATTTGAAAACCTCACGCCTCTTTTTCCGGATGAGAAATTCCAACTTTGCAATGGTGTGAACGATACGATGTCAGCACGTGTAGTTGATTTATTTGCTCCCATCGGTAAAGGACAACGCGCTTTGATTGTAGCACAGCCCAAGACTGGTAAAACCATCCTGATGAAGGATATTGCCAATGCTATTGCAGCCAATCACCCAGAAGCCTACTTGATAATGTTACTCATTGACGAACGTCCCGAGGAGGTAACAGATATGGCACGCACCGTTAAGGCCGAGGTTATTGCAAGTACCTTCGACGAGCCAGCAGAACGCCATGTAAAGATAGCAGGTATTGTCTTGGAGAAGGCCAAGAGAATGGTAGAGTGCGGACACGATGTAGTTATCTTCCTTGATTCTATTACCCGTCTGGCCAGAGCCTACAATACCGTATCACCTGCCAGTGGAAAGGTTCTGAGTGGTGGTGTAGATGCCAATGCCCTGCATAAGCCCAAGCGTTTCTTTGGAGCAGCCCGTAACATTGAGCACGGAGGTAGCCTTACTATCATTGCAACAGCCCTTACGGATACCGGTAGCAAGATGGACGAGGTTATCTTTGAGGAATTCAAGGGAACAGGTAATATGGAATTGCAGCTTGACCGCATGCTTAGCAACAAGCGCATCTTCCCTGCTGTCAATATTGTTGCCAGCAGCACACGTAGAGATGATCTGCTACAAGACAAGATGACCCTTGACCGTATGTGGATTCTGCGCAAGTTCCTCAGCGACATGAACTCTATTGAAGCCATGAATGAGGTTAAATCGAGATTAGAGCACACAAAGACAAATGAAGAATTTCTAGTAAGTATGAATTCATAAATTCACTTTACAATATTTCACGAAACGGGCGCATAATCTGATCATATGCGCCCGTTTTTGTATAATTAGCTGACAATTATTGTTAAATAATTACAATTCTTTCTTCTTTTGAAGAAACAGAATCCTAAAATATGGATAAAATATCGTACCTTTGCACCCGCTTTATAGTATAACTGACAGAAAAAACAAAAAAAGATAAGTATGAAAATGAATTTGAAGTACATGCCCGTTGTTCTTGGCACAGTAGTTGCTAGCTTATTTTCATCGTGCAGTAACAAATCGCAGCAGCAGATGCCATCAGCAAACTTCGAGACAATGAAAGTTGCCACTAAAGATGTAACCATGACCACCAAATACAGTGCTACCATACGCGGACGTCAGGATATTGATATTCTGCCTCAGGTAAGCGGAACACTGACCAAGCTCTGCGTAACAGAGGGGCAAGTAGTAAAGACCGGACAGACTTTGTTCATCATCGATCAGGTTCCCTATCAGGCAGCGCTGAATACAGCTCTGGCATCTTTGGAATCTGCAAAAGCCCAGTTGGCAACATCCCAATTGGAATATGACAGCAAGAAGAAACTTTTCGACCAGAATGTAGTTAGCGATTTCGACCTCCAGAAGGCTAATAATGCTCTGCTTACAGCCAAGGCTCAGATAGCACAATGTCAAGCTCAAGTTGTCAATGCAAGAAACAACCTCAGCTACACTGTAGTAAAAAGTCCAGCTAACGGCATCGTAGGTACACTACCCTTCCGTCAGGGCGCTTTAGTAGGTCCCAGTATGGGACAGCCTCTGACAACCGTAAGCGACAACAATCAGATGTATGTCTATTTCTCTATCAACGAGGCTCAACTGCTTAGCATGACACGCGAGAGCGGAAGTGCAGAAGCAGCCATCAGCGCTATGCCTGAGATTAAGTTGTTCCTGGTTGACGGAAGCGAATACAAATATACTGGTAAGGTAGAAAGCATAAGCGGTGTTGTTGACCGCACTACAGGTACCGTCCAGGTACGCGCAGCCTTTAACAACCCTGAAAAGTTACTCCATAGCGGAAGCACAGGATACGTTATGATTCCCACGGTTTTCAAAGATAAGATTGTCATCCCTGCAACAGCTACCGTACAGATACAAAACAAGTATAAAGTTTACTTGGTGGACAAGGATAACATTGCGCATGAGCAGCTTATTACCACAGAGCCTCTTAACAATGGTAAGGAATATGTTGTAAAAGATGGTCTGAAGGTTGGCGATGTGATTGTAGCAGCCGGAGCAGGTATGCTTAAGGACGGACAGAACATCAAGCCTAACAAGTAAATTCTTGGTTTAGAGATTAGAAAATTTGAGATTAGGGATTAGAGACATTTAATAGTCAATGAAAGGCAATATATTTATCAAAAGACCCGTAATGGCCATATCAATAGCCATTATGATTCTGCTGGTGGGTATTATATCCTATACTACCCTGCCATTGGAGCAGTATCCCAATATTGCTCCTCCAACTGTATCTGTAAGCGCCACTTATACCGGTGCCAGTGCAGATGCTGTAATGAAAGCCGTTATCCAACCCTTGGAAGAGGGTATCAACGGTGTTGAGAACATGCTTTACATGAGCAGTACTGCTACCAATGCAGGCTCTGCCACCATCAACGTTGTCTTTAAGCAGGGAACCGATCCTGATATGGCAGCCGTGAACGTACAGAACCGCGTAAGCCGTGTACAAGGTCTGCTGCCTCAGGAGGTAACACGTATTGGTGTTTCCACCGTCAAGAGACAGACATCATTCCTACAGATTGATGCACTCTACAGCGAGGACGGCAAGTACGACGAGGATTTCATCTCCAACTACTTGGATATTAATGTTCTTCCCCAGATTAAGCGTGTTGAGGGTGTAGGTGATGTAACACTTTTGGGCGGAACATACTCTCTGCGTATCTGGATGAAACCAGAGCTAATGGCTCAGTATGGTGTAGTACCCGATGATATAACATCTGCCCTAGCAGAGCAGAACCTTGAGTCTCCCGCAGGTCAGTTAGGTGAGAAACCTGTAAACGGCACACACGGCGAAGGCGTTGACAACTACTATCAGTACACACTTAAATACAAAGGACGTCTGAAGGAAGTTTCTGAGTTTGAGGATATAGTAATACGTGCCAATGCTGACGGTACGCTATTAAGACTGAAAGACATTGCCGACGTAGAGTTGGGAGCCATAAGTTATTCTTTCCATGGTGAGGCAAACGGACACCCTGGTGTAACTTTCCTCTGTTTCCAGTTGGCAGGAGCTAATGCAAAAGAGACTAACGACCGTGTTAGCGCCAAACTTAATGAACTTAGCAAAGACTTGCCTAAAGGCATGAAGTTTGTGACCATGATGTCAAGTAACGACTTCCTGATGGCCTCCATTGCCAACGTTGAAGAAACGCTGATTATTGCCATCTTCTTGGTTGTGCTTGTGGTTTACTTCTTCCTACAAGACTTCAGAGCCACCATCATCCCCTCAATATCCATTATTGTGTCTTTGGTGGGAACCTTTGCGTGCCTTTCGTTAGCCGGTTTCACATTAAACCTGCTTACGCTCTTTGCATTGGTACTTGCAATCGGTACGGTGGTGGACGATGCCATTGTAGTGGTAGAAGCCGTACAAGCTAAGTTCGATGCAGGTTACACCAGTCCATACGAAGCCACCAAGGATGCTATGAGCGATGTAACGATGGCCGTTATCTCTTGTACCTTTGTCTTCATGGCGGTGTTTATCCCCGTTAGTTTTACAGGTGGAACAGCAGGTATATTCTACACTCAGTTTGGTGTGACACTGGCCACAGCCGTAGGCCTCAGTTGTGTCAGCGCCTTGGTGCTCTGCCCTGCCCTATGTGCTATTATGATGCGCCCAGCCAACGAGGAGAGACGTAAAGGTTTCTTTGGTGCCATCAACTACCGCACACGCTTGGCTTATGAGGCCACTTACTCTGCCATGATGGAGAAATATGCCAATGTGCTGCGCAGGATGGTTTCACGCAAGGTAAGATATTATGTATGTTTTGGTGCATTGGCTGTAGCCGTAGTGGGTGTACTGTTCTTTGCCAGCCATCTTCCGGGCGGCTTGGTACCCAGTGAAGACCAAGGCGTTTGTATGATGAACGTAAGTGCTGTTCCTGGCAGCAACGTGTCATCAACTTACGATATCATGAACAAGGCTCAGACCATTATTGAAGAGGTTCCTGAGGTAAAAGATTACACAAAGGTTGCTGGATACGGATTTATGTCCGGCCAGGGAACTTCTTATGGTATGTCCGTAATTAGGATGAAGCCTTGGGAAGATCGCCAATATGGTCTTGGATTTGGTTTCGCAACACTCATGCTGATTGCATTTATCATCACATTGATAGTGTTCGTCCGCAGTTTGTTTACCAAGAAAAAGATTGCTAAGAAGGCCATTACTTTTGCTGTCATAACAGCCTTGTCCATTGTAACATTCATGAACTACCATCCGCTTGACAACATGATGAGTACCAGCACTATGGTGGCAAACGCCAAGCTGAATGCCCGTCTGCTCAAAGAAATTCCAGAAGCTCAGTGCTTTGTATTTGAGCCCGGTATGATTCCCGGCTATGGTATGGGTTCTATTGAGTTACAGCTCCAAGACAAGACCGGAACGGCAGACAAAGAAGTATTCTTTGATTACACCAAGCAGTTTATTGCCAAACTGAGCGAGCACCCTGAGGTCGGCCGATGCATCACAACGTATGAGCGCAACTTCCCGCAGTTCCAAGTGGAGGTAGATGCAGCCCAGTGTAAACGTGCAGGCCTTTCACCCACAACAGTTCTTAGCGCGCTGGCCAGTTACTGCGGAGGTTCATACGTCAGCAACATGAACCAGTTCAGCAAAGTCTATCGTGTAATGCTCCAGAGCAACCCTCAAGCCAGAACCACAGAGAACGACCTAAATAATATGTTCATTCGCAATCAGGGACACATGGCACCACTTGGACAGTTTGTCAAGCTGACCCCCATCCTTGGTCCTGAAATTGACAACCGTTTTAACCTCTTCAGTTCTATCTCTGTAAACGTGGCTCCCAACACAGGTGTCAGCAACACTGAGGTTATGAAGGTAATTGAGCAGGTTCACAAGGAGGTTTTCCCCGAGGGATACAGTTATGAGTATGGCGGTATGGCACGCGAGGAGGCACAGACCATAGGCAGCTACGACACATACCTCACCTACGCCATCTGTGTGATACTTATTTTCCTGATTCTGAGCTGTCTGTACGAAAGCTTCCTGATTCCCTTCGCTGTAATCCTCTCCGTTCCTGCTGGTCTGATGGGAACCTACGGATTTGCATGGCTATGGAATACAGGCTTCAACTGGACCATAACCATGAACGGACAGGCAATGCCTATTGGACGAGTTCTGTTCTTGGGTCAGATAGAGAACAACATTTACCTGCAGACGGGTGTGATTATGCTTATTGGTCTGCTGGCAAAGACAGCTATTCTTATTACCGAGTTCGCGCTAGAGCGCCGTCGTAAGGGAATGGGTATTGTGGAGGCTGGATTTGCTGCTGCTGAAGCTCGTCTGCGTCCTATCCTTATGACCGTATTGACCATGATCTTTGGTATGATTCCTCTGGTCTTTGCTACAGGTGCAGGAGCCAATGGTAACCGCACCATCGGTATTGGTGTTATTGGCGGTATGACGGTAGGTACACTGGCCATTCTGTTTACAGTTCCCCTCTTCTTTATCATCTTTGAATACCTACAGGAAAAGATTCGTCCTGTTATGGTAGAAGAGGCTGACCAGCAGTTCCTAAAGGAGCGTGAACGCTCTTTGAGGGAAAAAGAGAAGGCTGTTGAAAGTAATAAGTGAAAAAGTGAAAAGTGAAAGATTATGAAGAATAGAATATTTCCCATTGCAATTGCCGCCTTCTTGCTGAGCAGCTGTTCGCTATTCAAGAACTATGAGCGTCCTGCCGATATAAATACAGATGGCATCTATGGTGATGCCCAAAGCGGCGAAGAAAAAGGTTTGGGCGATATACAGTGGCGCGAGATATTTACCGACCCGCAACTGCAGACCCTAATAGAGAAGGGACTGGCAAACAACACGGATATGAAGAATGCCAACCTTAAGATTCAGGAGGTTCAGTATGCGCTTAAGTGTGCCAAACTGGCCTACTTCCCCAGCATCTATTTCAATCCCAGCGGAACGGTCAGCAAGACATGGGACCCCTATAATCGTAATGATTATGCTGCCAGCAACACCTACAAGCTGCCAGCAACTATGAGTTGGCAAATTGGTAGCATAGGAAGCCTGCGAAATGCCAAGAAGAAGGCTCAGGTGAATGTAGAGCAACTGAAGAATGCCAAGCAGGCCGTTCAGGCAGCCTTGGTAGCTAACATTGCCTCTATCTACTACACCCTGTCATCCTTAGATGAACAGTTAGCCCTGACAGAAACCACACGTGACAACTGGGGAAAATATCTGGAGATGGAAAAGAAGTTGATGGATGCAGGTCAGGCAAACATGGCAGCCGTAGCAAGCATAGAGGCAACATACTACAGCATCTGTACCAGCGTTGTAGCCCTTGAGGATAACATCAAGGTTGTGGAGAACTCCCTGGGGACCATTCTAGGTGAGACTGCAGGACATGTTGGACGGGGTGCCCTCAGTACCTTCAAGTCACCAGCTATACTGACCACGGGTGCACCTATCAGTATCTTGGCTCGTCGTCCTGATGTTAAGGCAGCCGAACTGGAGTTAGCGAGCGCTTTCTATGAGAAGAACATTGCAGCAAGCGAGTTCTACCCCTCACTTAATATCAGTGCTACAGGTCAGTTCACCAATAGTCTTGGTGCCGGTGCCATCAACCCAGGTCTTATGATAGGTAATGCTGTAGCAAGTCTTTCACAGCCTATCTTCTCCAACGGCAGAATCCGTGCCCAATACAAGATTTCCAAAGCTGAGATGGAAGTTGCCACCAACAACTTCAAGCAGGCAATCATAGCTGCTGGCAACGAAGTGAACACCGCTATGGTTGAGCTGAAAGGTGCTGAAGACCAAAAGGAACTTATAGGCAAGCAAGTGATTGCCTTGGATAAGGCTTTGGATGCAACGCAGAAGCTTTATGCTTTAAGCAACACCAACTATCTGAACGTAATCACAGCTCAGAATTCCCTACTCTCTGCCCAGATGACTCAGATTAAGAACCGCATGGATGCTATCAATGCTACCATAGACCTTTATCAGGCACTGGGCGGCGGAGCTGAATAAGAAGAATTACAGAAACCAAGAGAAATAAGAAAGAGAGACTGTTACGGTCTCTCTTTCACGTATTTATTCTAGATTCGTCTCAACTTCATCATAATCTGGTTCCGTTGCCGCGCTCCCTTCTACCACCTCGCGAACCACATCTTCAACAACCTGCGGTATTTCCTCCGTTTTAGAGGCAAGAGTATCTGGTTCACGAATCTCTTTCTTAGGATGAAAAACCACCTCCTTCTCTATCTTCTCAAACTGTGGATTATCGCTACCCACCTCTGTTTCATTCTCCACATGACAATCCTTTTCCTTAAGTAGCGAGAAATAAACAATCACTCCTATCACGATAACAAGCAGAGCCATACAGCCACATCCAGTGTTGTCCTGTTTCCTACGTTCAGCATGCATCTTTTTATCTACTATTTTCTCTACGTGCCCCTCTGCATCGCGAATAATAAATTTTGCCATATTGAAAAAACAGAATAATGTGTTAATTAACAGTGTGTTGTGAAAATCCGCCGCAAAAATACGAAATTATTTTAAAAACCTAAAGAAAAAGAAAAAAATAACAGAAAAAATACAGATTCCTTGACTTATATTATCTTTATATCCAGACAAGATAGGTGAACACCAATGAAGCTAAGACTGTAAACTGGAATTTGAAAAACAAGGTTTAAAGCAACTTTTTTAGGGTAAAATAATGGAAGTTCCAGAAAAAAAATGTACTTTTGTGGTACATAAAACTAAACAACAACGTAAAACTAAACTGCCACATCCAATATGATATACTTTTTATTAATCTCCGTTGTACTTATTTTAGGGGGCCTTATCACCTATTCGCTGTTGAAATCACAATGGCAGCATGATTCTGTAGATAGGCGCTGGAAAATCTACATGGGAAAAGGTTGTAACTCGAGGAAAAGTGCAGGTTGACAAATCTGTAAACATTTTTTTCATTTGTATCACTAAATCAAAGACCGTCGACTACAAGTCAAAAGCTATAGTTTCTTACTATCCAACTAGAGAGTTCTTTTTGCCTAACGAGTTGTTTATTCTCCCCTCTCTGTTTGGCACTGCAAAGGTACGGCACTCACATTGCAGTTCACGAACAATTGACAAGAAATTTCATCCCTAAACCCTAACCTCTACACTTTACTCTGGCGTGTCACGAGTGTCACGTGTCATGACACACTATACCCTTATCCCTAAAAAAGGCGCCTTCCAAACCAATGGAAAGCGCCCCAATATGCATCTGGCTAAAGGCTAACGCCTCATAGCCTAATATTTTCATTTAGAAAGGCAAGTCCTCGCCCTCTGCCTGAGGAGCAAAGGGAGCTGCAGCAGGAGTCTCAGTAGCGGGAGCAGCGGGTGCCTGAGTAGGTACGGGTGCACCGCCGAAAGGTGTGGTATCAGGTGCTACGGGAGCAGCAGCAATGGGAGCAGCCTGAACGTTACGGTCAACGCGGAAAGCACGAACGCCATTGAACCAGCGGCCCTGGTATTCGCGTGCATCAATATCGAAAGAGACGGTCATTACCTCACCCAACTGAATATTGAACTGCTGTATACGATCAGCACCGAAAACCTCGAAGAATAGTTTACGGGGATACTGGTCCATTGTCTCCAATACATACTGGCCACAAACCCATTCACTTCCTGTTCTGCTTGAAGTACCCCTTCTAGGCTCGAGTACTGCAATAATTTTGCCTGTTATTTCCATATGTTTCTATATATTTTTTTAAATCGTGCCACAAAGGTATGAAAAAATATCTTACTACACGTTTTTTTCAGTGTGTTTTTTTGGTGTACAGGAAAAATTCAGTATCTTTGTACAAAAATATACAATACACATAATAATATGGAATTCAAAGTTTCTAGTTCAGCACTTTACAGCCGTCTGACCGCGGCCAGCAAAGTTATGGGGTCCAAGAACTCCATGCCTATCCTTGACTGCATATTGTTTGACGTAAAGGACGGTAATATCACTATCACAGCTTCCGATAGCGAAAAGTATTATATTACATCAGCTCCCGTTATAGAGCAGAGTGGCGATGCGCGTTTCTGCATCCCTGCCAAGACTATTATAGATTCTATCAAGGAACTGGCTGAGCAGCCTCTGGCCATCACCTTTAACGAAGAAACTATGAAGGTAGAAGGTGTGCACAGCAGCGGAAGCTTCAGCGTAATGGCCCAGGATGCTGCTCCCTACCCTCTCTACAAGAAAGTAAGCGATAACGCTACCCGTCTGACCTTGCCTGCAGAAGTTCTGCTGAACGGTATCAACCGATGCCTGTTTGCCACCGCAAACGATGAAATCCGACTGGTCATGAACGGTATCTACGTAGATATCGCTCCAGATTATCTTATCTTTGCCGGTACAGACGGCCGCAAGTTGGTACGCAACACCGTACACAGCATAAAGACAGGACTGACAGCAGGATTCATCCTTCCCAAGAAGGTTTGTGCCATCTTAAAGAACGTCTTGAACAAGGATGAGGAGCAGATAGAAATCCTTTTTGATACGGACAAGGCTACTATCAAGTCTGAAGACATGACCATGCACTTCCGCCTAATTGAGGGCCGCTACCCCAACTATAATGCTGTAATTCCACAGAGCAACCCATTCAAGGCTACCGTTGACCGCGTAGCCCTTGCCAGCGCCCTGAAGCGCGTAGCCGTATTCTGCAACCAGAGCAGCGGCTTAGTAAAGGTTGAGTTGAACAACAACAGCATGAAGCTAACCGGTCAGGACAACGAGTACGCCACCAGCGCAGAAGAATTCCTTACCTGCGAATATGCAGCAAGCCCCATCAGCATTGGTTTCAGTTGCCAGTTCCTTTTGGAGATTGCCAACATCATTGAGAGCGACACCATCACATTGGAAGTAGCAGACCCCAGCCGCCCAGGTATCATTCGTCCTGCTGACGACAACACTGACGACGAGGTGCTGATGCTGTTAATGCCCATGCGTGTAGAGGAATAAAACGTTGCGTTAGGCATGAAGCTCAAACTGAAGAACCCCATCATATTCTTCGACTTGGAGACCACAGGTCTGGACATTGCCAAAGACCGCATTGTGGAGCTCTGTTATATCCGCGTTGAACCCAACGGCAATGAAGAAGCCAAGAGCATGCGCATCAACCCCGAGGTACACATCCCCGAGGAAGCCAGCAAGGTTCACGGAATATATGACGAGGACGTAAAGGACTGCCCTACCTTCAAACAGGTAGCCAAGACACTCTGGCAGACTTTTGAGGGATGTGATCTGGCCGGCTACAATAGCAACAAGTTCGACGTACCCCTATTGGTAGAAGAGTTCATGCGTGCCGGTGTAGAGGTTGATTTAAGCAAACGCAAACTGGTGGACGTGCAAAATATCTACCACAAACTGGAACGCCGTACGCTGATTGCCGCCTACAAGTACTATTGCAACAAGGACTTGGAGAATGCCCATAGTGCACTGGCCGATACACAAGCCACCTACGAGGTACTGCAAGCTCAACTAGACAAATACCCAGAAGACCTGCAGAATGACATACAGTTCCTCTCGGACTACTCTAAGATGGGCAACAACATAGACTTTGCTGGGCGTTTCGTTTATGACGATAAAGGCGTAGAGCTGGTAAACTTTGGCAAATACAAGGGAAAGCCCGTGAAAGAAGTGCTCCAGAAAGACCCCGGCTATTACGGTTGGATCATGCAGAGCGACTTCACAATGAACACTAAGCAAGTGCTGACAAAACTCCGTTTCAAATATGCTGCAGGGTAAGAAAATAGTGCTGGGCATTACAGGCAGCATTGCTGCCTACAAGGCATGCTACCTGATTCGAGGCTTGATAAAGCAAGGAGCCGAGGTGCAAGTTGTCATAACCCCTTCAGGGAAAGAGTTCATTACGCCTCTCACCCTGAGCACCCTTACCGGCAAGCCTGTAGTAAGTGAGTTCTTCGACCGCAGAGACGGTTCCTGGCACTCACATGTGCAGTTAGGACTATGGGCAGATGCCATGGTTATCGCCCCCGCCAGCGCCAGCACCATTGGCAAGATGGCAAACGGTGTGGCTGACAATATGCTCATAACCACCTACCTAAGCATGAAGGCACCAGTATTCGTTGCCCCAGCCATGGACCTTGACATGTATGCTCATCCCAGCACCCAGAAGAACTTAGAGACCCTGCGTTCGTACGGGAATCATATTATAGAACCCGGCACAGGCTTTCTTGCAAGCAAACTGGAAGGCAAGGGGCGTATGGAGGAACCGGAAAAGATAATTGAGGTTCTGGATCACTTCTTTACACAGAAGGCCGACCTGCAAGGCAAGAAGGTGCTAATCACTGCCGGCCCCACATATGAGAAGCTAGATCCAGTGCGCTTTATAGGCAACTACAGTAGCGGAAAGATGGGCATCGCTCTGGCCGAAGAATGCGCCGAACGTGGTGCTCAGGTGGAGTTGGTTTGCGGCCCCGTAAGCATCGAGCCCAACCATCCCAACATTAAAAGGACTGATGTGGAGAGCGCAGAACAAATGTATCAGGCAGCCACAGAGCTCTTTCCTCATACAGATGCCGCTATCCTATGCGCAGCCGTAGCCGACTTCACTCCTGCTACCGTTGCGGACAACAAGATAAAGCGCGAAGGCAACAAGCTAATCCTGGAACTGACCCCCACAAAGGACATCGCTCAGGCTTTAGGTAAGATGAAGAAGCAGAATCAGGTAATGGTGGGCTTTGCGCTGGAAACAAACGACGAGGAGAACCACGCCAAGGAGAAACTGCAGAAGAAGAATCTGGACTTCATCGTCCTCAATAGCCTGCGAGACGACGGCGCGGGGTTCCAACATAACACCAACAAGGTTACACTCATCGACAAAGACTGCGAGACTCCATTCCCGCTGAAATCCAAGAAAGAGGTAGCCAAAGATATTGTAAATAAACTGGTATCAATCATAAAATGAAGAATTTCTTCACTCGTTTAATCGCAGTCCTCGTATTCGTTAACGTTAACGTACGGCTAAATGCACAGGAGTTGAATGCCAGGGTAAACATCAACTATACCCAGATAGAAACCACCAAGACGGATGTTTTCCCTAAGCTTCAGACTACCATTGAGGAGTTTCTGAACAACCACAAGTGGACAGAGATAGCCTTCCGCGAGAACGAGAAGATTCAGTGCAACTTCAATATCACAGTCAACGAATACAAGCCAGAAGATAACACGTTCAAGTGTACCCTGCTGATGTCCAGCAACCGACCTGTATTCAATAGCAACTACAATACCGTATGCTACTCGGTGAACGACAGGGAATTCGTATTCAGATTCTCTGAGTTTGATCAACTGGAATATCAGGAGAATCAAGTGGACAACAACTTGGTAGCGCTACTTGCCTACTACGCCTATATGATTATAGGCATGGATCTCGACACCATGTCGCCTAAGGGAGGAACATCATGCTTCCAGACAGCTGAAAATATTGTATCGGTTGGTCAGAATCTCGATTTTCCCGGCTGGAAGGCCTTCAGCGACGCAGGCAACCGATTCGGTCTGCTCAACGATTACCTTGACGGCTCTATGGAATGCATGCGTGAGTTTGAATACATCTACCACAGAAAAGGGTTGGACCAGATGGCAGAGAACACAGATTCTGCCAGGGCAGCCATCACAGAAGCGCTGGATTTGCTACTTGAGGCCCACAAAGCCAAGAACATGAATAAGGTTGCCCAACTATTCACCGAATACAAAAGGAACGAACTGGTAAACATCTATTCGGGAAAAGGAACAACCGAAGAAAAAAACAAGGCCTACGAGATTCTCTTTGCCATTGATGCGTCGCAAGACAACGAATGGCAGAAAATAAAGAAGTAAGACTTTATGCTTAAGCATCTTTATATCAAGAACTTTGCACTCATCAAAGAGTTAGATATTGATTTCCAGTCAGGTTTCTCCGTCATCACAGGTGAAACAGGTGCAGGAAAATCCATCATGCTGGGAGCTATCAACCACCTTTTAGGTCAAAGAGCGGATATAAAGAGCATACTGCCCGGTGCCGAGAAATGCACAATAGAAGCCACCTTTGGGATAGAAGGGTATAATCTGAGAGCTTTATTCGAAGAAAACGACACGGACTTCGATGAACACGAATGCATCATACGCCGTGAATTTACAACCAGCGGAAAAAGCAGAGCCTTTGTCAATGACAGTCCTGCCAATCTGGCTTTCCTGAAGGAACTGGGCTACCAACTCATAGATATACATTCCCAACATCAGAACCTGCTCATTGCCAAAGAAGATTTTCAACTTCACATTCTGGATGTAATGGCGCAGAACAATGCGCTACTTCAAGAATATTACGCCAACTATGTTGCATACAAGCAAGCAGAACAGGAGTTGAAGAACGCCAAGGAAATACTGGAACGCTCCAGAACAGAAGAAGACTATCTGCGTTTTCAGTTGGACCAGTTAGAAGAGCTCAATCCCAAGGCTGGCGAAGATGAGGAACTGGAAGAGGAACAGAATGAGTTGAGCCATGCAGAAGAGATAAAAACCGTCCTATACAAGGCCGACTCCCAGTTCAGCAACGACAGCGAACAAGGCGGTGTCATAGAACTACTGAAGCACATCTGCCAAGACATTCAATCGCTAACCCGTGTCTATCCCGCTGTAGAAGAATTTGGAGAACGCATAGAAAGTGCCCTTATTGAGTTGAAAGATATAAGTGCAGAGCTCAACAGTCTGGCAGAAAGAGTAGAATACAATCCAGCCAGACTGGAAGAAATAAACAATAGGCTCGACCGCCTATATACTTTGGAGAAAAAGCACGACGTAAAATCTGCTGCCGAACTGGAATCTTTCATGCAAGATATAAGACAGAAACTGGATGTTATCAGCAACGGTGAAGAGAAAATAGACGAGTTGGAGAAGGCTGTTCAGGAAAAGCTTGCAAAGACAACAGCGTTGGCAGACCAACTAAGCAAGAGCAGAGCGACAGCCGCTAAGGAGGTGGAAACATCCGTAAGCAGGATGTTAACACAGCTGGACATTCCAAACAACAGGTTCGGAGTAAAGATAGAAAAGAGCCGCCAACTGACAGAAAACGGTTCCGATCAGGTAACTTTCTTCTTCTCGGCCAACAAAAATGCAGCACCGAGGGCTATTTCCGAGGTAGCCAGTGGTGGAGAAATAGCTCGATTGATGCTTGCATTAAAAGCCATAACAAGCAAAAAGGAGAATCTGCCTACCATCATATTTGACGAGATAGACACCGGTGTGAGCGGAAAAGTAGCCTCATCTATGGCCAATCTGATGAAAGAAATGACAACGGGCAATGAGCATCAGGTCATAACAATTACCCACCTACCCCAGATAGCATCGTGCGGAACAACGCATTACTGGGTTTACAAAGAAGATACAAACGAGCAAACATACAGTCATATACGTAAACTGACACAAGAAGAACGAGTAACAGAAATTGCCCACATGCTCAGTGGGAATGAAGTTTCTGAAGCTGCCATCTTGAATGCCAAACAATTATTGAAACAATGAAGAAAAATCTATTTTTACTTCTCGTTACATTATTATATATAATTCCATCATTTGCACAGTCTCCAAAATGGTTTAAAAAGGTAAGGGGTGCACAAGTTGCCGTAATGGTTTATAACAAGAATGGAGAGATGAAGGAGACACAAGGTGTCTTTACCGACGCCAAGGGTACAATCCTCACAGAGTATGATGCCCTGAAATATGCCACCCATGCTGTAGTTGTGGATGCTGCAGGTAAAGAATATCCTGTCAAAGAAATAGCGGGCGCGAATGCCATGTATAATGTAGCCAAACTGCAAGTTGAGCTCCCCAAGGGCAAGATAACATATCTAACACCTGCCTCGGTGGCAGCAAAAGAAAAAAGCGTTATCTATATCCTTCCCAACGTGAAAGCAGGAAAGAATACACTTTGCAAAGAAGATACAATCACCCTGGTGGAAACTTTCAAGCAAACATATAATTATTATACTATTTCCAATCCTGCCAATGATCGATTGAAGAATAGTGCCGTATTGACTGAAGACGGTGAAATGATTGGTCTGTTGCAGCTAGCAGCTACGGAAGGGAAAAACGCATACGTTATTGATGGCAAATTTATTGCTGACTTGAGGATAAAGCCGATGGATGCAGGAAACAAAGACCTGAAGGACATCTACATCAAGAAATCCCTCCCTGAGACGGAAGAAGATGCACTCACCTATCTGTATTTGTTGGACAGAAAGGACAGTAGTACATATATGGCAAGTATTGATGCATTCATTCAGAAGTATCCGACCAACACCTCAGGAAGAATTTTGAAGGCAGAAAGGCTTATCGAACAGAACGACTATGCTGAAGCCGACAAGATATACGAAGAAGCCTTGAATACGAAAGAAATAAACAAAGATGAGGTCATTTTCTCAAAGGCTAAAGCTATATATGCATTGAACCTAAACAATGCATATAACAAATATAATGATTGGGACATGGACAAGGCACTGGAAGAGACAAGAAAAGCATATGACAATAATCCATTGCCCATATACACCCAACAGGAAGCCAACTGTCTTTTTGCCCTGAAAAGATACGATGAAGCACAAGAGAAATACATCTCACTGACAAAGACAAACCTACGTTCGGCAGACACATTCCTGAGTGCAGCCCAATGTCAGATAGTTCAAAATAAAGAAGAAGGTGTCTTGGCATTACTTGATAGCGCCCTGGCCTGTTACAGTAAGCCCTACCCTGTTACTGCAGCAAATGCAATACTGATAAGAGCCGATTACCTTGCAAAAGCAGGTAAGAACAAAGATGCCGTAATGGGGCTAAACGATTATGAACGTCTGGCAAGCGGTAAACTGAATGCCAACTTCTACTACGGAAGAGAACAGCTGGAAATCAAATGCCGCATGTACCCGCAAGCACTCTCTGATATAGAGAAGGCCATGTCGATTGATTCTAAAGAGCCTTTGTACTACGCGGAAGCTGCCGCCCTCAATTACAGAATAGGACAATTTGACGATGCAATTGCATACGGAAAGAAAGCAATCGATTTAGATGAAAGTTTCTCTGATCCTTATCGCATAATAGGCGTCTGCTATAATCAGAAAGGCAACAAGACAGAAGCCAAGAAATATCTACAGAAAGCCGTTGACTTAGGTGATACTTTAGCCTCAGGCATTATTGACAAGATAAAGTGAAAGAGGTAATTCGGAAATACATACAGTCGAACAATATATTCCGTCAGAAAGAGCTAATTCTGGTGGGTGTAAGCGGAGGGGCAGATTCTGTCGCTCTTCTGCTTATTCTAAAGGATTTGGGATACCAGATCCAGGCTCTTCATTGCAACTTTCATCTTAGGGGAGAGGAATCTGACAGAGATGAGAACTTTGTCGCGGAACTCTGCAAGAAAAACGGAATCTCCTTGCTAACTAAGCATTTTGACACCAAGGAATATGCTGCCAAGAACAACATTAGTATCGAAATGGCAGCCAGAGACTTAAGGTATAGCTGGTTCTACGATGTACTGACAGAAACTAAGGCACAATGTATTGCCGTAGCCCATCACAAAAATGATCAGGCAGAGACCCTGTTGCTGAATCTAATCAGAGGAACAGGAATACGTGGTCTGGCTGGAATGTACCCTTTGCGAAACAAAATCGCCCGTCCCCTTCTCTGTGTTACACGTCAGGAGATTCTCGCCTATCTGAGCCAGGCTGGACAAGATTATGTAACCGACAGCACCAACCTTGAGAGAGGTGCTACAAGAAACATAATTAGGCTAGACATCTTACCTCAATTGGCAACAATGAATCCCAATATCATCAACACACTCTCTGAAACCTGCTCTATCGTAATGTCAAGCATCCCTTTCTATGACAAGGGTATTCAAGAGGAATTAGAACTGGCAAAAGCTAATGATTCAGAATTAGACATCAAACCACTACTGGAAAGCAAAGATACTGCCGTACTAATATATGAATGGCTAAGAGAGAAAGGTTTCACCAATGCACAAACGACTGAGATTTCTGAGTCATTGGAAAGCACTTCGGGAAAGATTTGGGAGAGTAAAACGCATCGTATTCTAAAGGATAGGGAAAAGTTGGTCCTGCAAGAGAAAAACAAAAGAACAGACCAGTTGCACATCATACAGGAAGAGGTGGAATCTATTTCAGAGACAGCTCCTGAAATAGCCTATTTCGACATGGACAAGCTAACATCCCCCATCACCTACAGAACACCCAAGGAAGGCGATTGGTTTATCCCCTTTGGCATGAAAGGTAAGAAACTTATAAGTGACTATCTTACAGATATTAAGGCCACAAGATTTGAAAAAGAAAATCAACTCCTTGCTCTATGTGGAGAGGATATCATCTGGGTAGTCGGTCACAGGTCTGACAACCGCTACCGAGTGGATAAAGACACCAAGCGTATTATCAGATTGAGAGTAGAGGTATAAGTAAAACAAGATAAAAAAAGATATATCAATATGAGTATGATCAAATGCCCCGAGTGTGGCGAAAGAGTATCTACAATGGCTGGCACATGCCCCCATTGTGGAATAAATATTGCAGGAAACCTGAGACAATGTCCCAACTGCAACGATTATTGTCTGAATACGCAAGAAAAATGCCCCGAGTGTGGCGCAGCGCTCTCCATTGACGAAAATGAAAAGACTCCCATCGTTTCTCCTGAAGAGAACGAGACTTCGCACCTAAACGAAAACGCAAAACAAGAGCCAGTCAAGAAAAGCAAAAAGGCCCTTGTCTTCTCCATAACTTTGGCTGCACTTTTAGTCCTAATCATTGGCGGACTGTTTTTCCTTGATTACAGAAATGACATAGCCAGAGAAGAAGCAGAGTTTGCAAGACTCGAGGATACGTCTAACCCAGAATACTACAACGATTTCCTTGCAAAATACCCTAAGAGCAAACATTACAAGGAGGTCAAGGAACGACTGAATGTGCTATTGGACGAGACAGAAGAATGGGACAAGATGATGCTGAACGTAAATCGAGCTGAAATTGAGAAGTTTATGAATGCTCACCCCTATTCTAAACGTTTGCAGGTTTGCGAAGACATGATAGACTCCATTGACTGGGGGGAGGCAAAGAAGACAAACACAGAAGAGGCTATTGTAAGCTATCTGAATACACATCCCAACGGTAAATATGCCGAAGAAGCTTCCCAGTTGAAAAATGAATTGGGACTGATGAAAATAACCGCCCAAGACAAGGCCATCATCAGAAGTACACTTGAGAACTTCTTCACTGTAGCTATGAGCAAACAAGACGTTTCTCTGATATCTGAAGCCATACCAGAGAAGATGGAAAGTTTCTGCGGAACACAGGATGCAACACCTGAGCAGATTATAGCTTTCGCTAAAAACAAGATGGCAGCTGATGTTATGGGACTTCACTACACCATTGGTGATGATTTTGATGTTCGCAAGCAAACATTATCTGACAGCACAACTGGATTCGCAGTAAACTTTACACTGCAAGAACTCATCTCACGCTCAGACACTAACCAGCCTGGCTCAAAATCATATCAGGTTACAGCACTTCTTAATGCAGATCACAAGATAACAAGAATGTCTATCAAATAGGCATTCCTTACTTACCTGCAAAAAACGTCTAACGGTCTAAATAAGAATCCACAAACTGGAGGGGAAGCAAGGCGTCTATACTCTCAATAACGTGAGTACCGTCTGTACCGTACAATAGGATGCGGATGGGTTGATTGTATCTTTGCTCTACACCAGATATCACTTGGCGGCAAGCACCACACGGAGTTATTGGTTGAGAAAGAAAACCATCCTTATTCCTAGCTGCTATAGCCAAAGCAACAACAGGCTGATCTGGATTCTGGGCATTAGCAGCAAAAAGTGTTGTACGCTCAGCACACAAGCCTGAGGGGTAAGCAACATTCTCTTGGTTGCTGCCAATAACGACTGTCCCATTTTTCAGACGAGCCGCAGCACCAACACAAAAACCTGAATATGGAGCATAGCTCCCGTTGGTTGCATCTTTAGCTGCTTCTACAAGAATGCGGTCTTCTGGTGACAATTCGTCCCAACCATAAACACAAACTCTGCTCTGAATAGTGTATTCTTTCATCGTTTACTTCACTTTTTAAGCACAAATATATGAGTTTTCTTCATAAAGCGGTAATTTTTAGCTATTTTTGTGCCCGAAATTGAAAAACAGGAAATGAAATCAAGACTATCCTTCATATTTACGCTACTATTGTTCTTTCATTTGAGCATTTTTGCACAAAGAACAAACCAAGCCTATTGGTCATACATCGACCAATACAAAGGTATAGCCATAGAGCAAATGCACAAATACCGCATTCCTGCCAGCATCACATTGGCACAGGGTTTGCTGGAAAGCGGAGCTGGACGGAGTTCCCTTGCCACAAAAGCCAACAACCATTTCGGCATTAAAGTAAGCGGTAACTGGACAGGTCCGTACGTCTTGAAGAACGACGATGCTCCAAATGAGAAATTCCGCAAATATAGAAGTGCAAGAGAGAGTTACGAAGACCACTCTAAGTTCCTACAAGGAAGACGTTATCAGGGACTGTTCCAACTGAAGATTACAGACTACAGAGGATGGGCAAGAGGACTTAAAGCCGCAGGATATGCCACTTCTCCAACTTATGCAGAATCATTGATTAGAATCATCGAGATGTATAATCTGTACCAGTTTGACAGCGGCAAGTACACCCAGGAGAAGAAAGCTCCGGTTATACCTGTCAACAATGTACAGAGTTCATTCTTCCAAACACATACCGTTTACGCTCACAACAAGAACTACTTCATCATAGTAGAGATTGGTGACAATATGGCTACCATAAGCAAAGAAACAGGAGTAAGCCTGAGGAAGCTATATCAATACAATGACCTTCCACTTGATTATGCTCCCACACAGGGTGACTTAATCTACCTAAAGAAAAAACAGAAGTGTGCCAGCAAACAATTCAAGAAAAATCCCATTCATATTGTGGAACCTAATCAGAGTCTGTTTGACATCTCGCAACTTTATGGCATACGCTTGAAGTATCTTTATAAACTAAACCAATTTGACCCTTCTCACGAGATTAAGCCAGGCGATATTATAAGAATCAGATAAACAGGTAAAAAGAACAAAAAAAACATATGATTACATTATCAAACATTGCAGTACAATTTGGAAAAAGAGTTCTCTACAAAGATGTAAATATGAAATTCACCAGTGGCAACATCTATGGTATCATAGGTGCCAACGGAGCAGGCAAATCCACACTGCTCAAAGCCATCAGCGGTGAACTGGAACCGACAAAAGGAACCGTTGAGTTAGGCCCAGGCGAACGTTTGAGCGTCCTGAGTCAGGACCACTTCCAATACGATCAGGAGACTGTCCTGAACACCGTTCTCATGGGACACACTACCATGTGGGATATAATGAAAGAACGTGAAGCCCTGTATTCAAAGTCTGATTTTACAGACGAGGATGGTATTCGCGTAGCAGAACTGGAAGATAAATTTGCAGAGATGGGAGGCTATACAGCCGAGAGCGATGCATCTGCCCTACTCTCAGGCTTAGGTATCAAGGAAGATAAACATCACCAACTGATGGGCGAACTCTCTGGTAAAGAGAAGGTGCGTGTTATGTTGGCAAAGGCCTTATTCGGTAACCCCGACAACCTGCTGTTGGATGAGCCCACCAACGACCTCGACCTTGACACCGTTCAATGGTTAGAGCAGTACCTGAGCGAATTTGAACACACCGTGCTGGTTGTAAGTCACGACCGTCACTTCCTTGACTGTGTTTGTACTCATACCGTGGATATTGACTTTGGCAAGGTAACAATGTTTGCCGGAAACTATAGCTTCTGGTATCAGAGTAGCCAGTTAGCACTGCGTCAAGCCCAGAATCAAAAGGCTAAAGCTGAAGAGAAGAGAAAAGAATTGGAAGAGTTTATCCGTCGTTTCTCTGCCAATGTGGCAAAGAGTAAGCAAACAACAAGTCGCAAAAAAATGTTGGAGAAACTTAATGTGGAAGAAATCAAGCCTTCTACAAGAAAGTATCCTGGCATTATCTTCCAGATGGACCGTGAACCTGGAAATCAGATTCTTGAAGTTGAAGGACTGAAAGCTACAATGGAAGACGGTACCGTATTGTTCGACAACGTAAGCTTTACCATAGAGAAAGGCGACAAGGTGGTATTCCTGAGTCACGACCCTCGTGCCATGACAGCACTCTTTGAAATTATCAACGGCAACCGCGAAGCTCAGGCAGGAACTTACAATTGGGGCGTTACCATCACCACGGCATACCTACCAGTTGATAACACAGAATTCTTCCAAAGCGAGCTGAACCTGGTGGATTGGCTAGGTCAGTTTGGTGAAGGAAACGAAGTTTATTTCAAACAGTTCCTAGGCCGTATGCTCTTTAGCGGCGAAGAGGTTCTTAAGAAAGTTAATGTCCTTTCCGGTGGTGAGAAGATGCGATGCATGATAGCTCGTATGCAGTTGAAGAACGCCAACTGTCTGATACTTGACACTCCTACCAACCATCTGGATTTGGAGAGCATTCAGGCTTTCAATAACAACCTGAAGCTCTTCAAGGGAAATATCCTTTTCAGCAGTCACGACCACGAGTTCATTCAGACTGTTGCCACACGTATCATTGAACTGACGCCTAATGGAACAATAGACAAGTTGATGGATTACGATGAGTATATCAGCAGCGAGGCTATCAAGGAACTGAAAGAGAAAATGTACGTTGTATAAAGACTGACAAACAAGCAATTGGCACACTTTTTGTAAAACATTTGTCAGAATAAACATATACACGAAATGAGCGAAGAATTGAAAAACGAAGAACAAAAAGAGCAGCAGGAAACTCAGGAGACTGCTAATGCTCAAGTTGAAACAGATACAAAGAAAGAGGAGAATCAGGAAACAGAGAAAGAACTTTCTGTTGAAGAGCAGTTAGATGCCGCAAAAAAGGAGATTGAAGAACTTAACGATAAACTTCTCCGTAAGATTGCAGAGTTTGACAATTACCGCAAACGTACACTTAAGGAAAAGACCGAACTCATTCTGAACGGCGGAGAGAAGACCATTGTAGCTGTTCTACCCGTTATAGATGACATGGAGCGTGCACTTAAGAATATGCAGAATGCTGACAATGTAGCTGCAGTGCTTGAGGGCGTTGAACTTATCTACAAGAAGTTTATGGACATCCTTGGCAAACAAGGCGTTAGCGTTATTGAGACAAAAGATGCAGACTTTGACGTAGACGTTCATGAAGCTATTGCTCAATTACCTGCTCCCACGGAAGAATTAAAGGGTAAGGTTATGGATTGCACACTTACCGGCTATAAGTTGAATGATAAAGTAATCCGCCACGCTCAGGTTGTGGTAGGGCTTTAATCAGAACTGACATAAATCACACATTGAACTATGGCAGAAAAAAGAGATTACTATGAGGTTCTTGGCGTATCCAAAAACGCCTCCGACGCAGAAATAAAATCGGCATACAAGAAAATGGCCATTAAATATCACCCAGACCGAAATCCGGGTAATAAAGAGGCCGAAGAAAAGTTCAAGGAAGCCGCCGAAGCATACGATGTCCTGCGTGACCCTCAGAAACGCCAGCAATATGACCAATTCGGATTTGCCGGAATGGGCGGACAGGGTGGTTTCGGAGGAGCCAGCATGAACATGGATGATATCTTCTCAATGTTCGGCGACATCTTTGGCGGTCGAGGTGGATTCGGAGGCTTTGAAGGCTTCAGCGGATTCGGAGGCTTTGGCGGCGGCGGCGGCCATAAAACATACAAAGGAGCTGACCTTAGGCTTAAGGTTCGCCTAACACTTGAAGAAGTAGCTACAGGTGTAACCAAGAAGTTCAAGGTTCGCAAGCACGTAACCTGTACAGCATGTAATGGTACAGGAAGTGCTGACGGCAAAAAAGAAACATGCTCTCAGTGTAAGGGTACCGGAAGTGTTTACAAAACGATCAATTCCATGTTTGGCCGCATGCAGACACAAACCGTTTGTCCTTCGTGTAACGGAACTGGCAGCGTCATAAAGAACAAATGTCCTAAGTGCAACGGCGAGGGTGTCGTTAATGGAGAAGAAATTATAGAAGTTGCCATTCCCGCAGGTGTTGAAGACGGAATGGTCGTAACTGCAAGCGGAAAAGGACATGCAGGAAAACAGAATGGAGTTCCCGGAGACATTCAGGTATTCATAGAGATTGAGCCACACAAAGAGCTTATACGCAACGGACAGAATCTTGAATACAACCTCCTACTTGACCTTCCTACGGCAGTGCTTGGCGGCTCTGCAGAGGTCCCCACCCTTGACGGTAAGGTTAAGATAAAGATTGAAGCAGGTACACAACCTGGAAAGGTTATGCGTCTGCGCGGAAAGGGCCTGCCTGCCGTATCTGGCTATGGATATGGCTATGGAGACCTGATTGTAAATATCGGCGTATACGTTCCTCGTAATCTGAGCAAGGAAGAAAAAGAGATGTTCGAGAAGATGCGCGAGAGCAAAAACATGAAGCCAAAAGCCGAAGAGAAAGAAAGTTTCTTTAGGAAATTTAAGAAGATGTTTGAATGACATATCAGGAAGCAACAACATATCTGTTTACCGCCGCCCCGCTATTCCAGAATATCGGGGCGGGCGCATATAAGGAAGGACTAACTAGCACCCACCTGCTGGACAAGCACTTTAATCACCCGCATCAAAACTACCGTACGATACACGTAGGCGGGACCAATGGCAAAGGGAGTACCAGCCATACCTTGGCAGCGATTCTTCAGGCACAGGGCTACCGCGTTGGACTATATACAAGCCCACATCTTGTGGATTTTCGTGAGAGAATTCGCGTAAACGGAGAGATGATTCCCCAACAGAGGGTAATTGACTTTGTTGAGAAAGAACGTTCTTTCTTTGAACCACTCCACCCTTCTTTCTTTGAACTGGCAACAGCATTGGCATTTCAGTATTTTGCTGAAATGAAAGTTGATGTAGCCGTAATTGAAGTTGGATTAGGCGGCAGACTAGACTGCACAAACATCATACGGCCCGATCTGTCTATCATTACGAATATCAGCTTGGACCATATTCAGTTTCTTGGTAACACGCTTCCGAAAATAGCTTATGAAAAGGCTGGAATAATAAAACACGACATCCCTGCCATTATAGGCGAGGCAGGTGACAAAGAAGTCAGAACCGTATTTGAAGAAGAAGCAAAAACGGTTGGCACAGAACTTACTTTTGCCGAAGAAGAGCAGGAACTGACGGATTTCAGCTTGTCGTACACCAACGGATACACTTACCAGACAAAGACATATGGTGAACTGCATGGACAGTTGGGCGGTTATTGTCAGGAGAAAAACATCAGAACCATATTAGCAGCCGTTAAACTTCTAAACAAAAATGGATACGACATAGACGCAAAAGCCGTGAAAGAAGGTGTTGCTAATGTCTGCGAGCTAACAGGCCTGATGGGAAGATGGCAAACCTTAGCCACCAACCCTCTTACCATTTGCGACACAGGTCACAACGTAGGAGGGATGCAATACATCACAAGACAGTTACAGGAAACTCCTCATCAAAAACTTCATATAATAATAGGTATGGTGAATGACAAGGATGTAAATACAGTCCTGTCCATGCTGCCTAAGGATGCTGCTTATTACTTCACGCAAGCTTCCGTAAAAAGAGCTATGCCAGTGGAAGATTTTTCTCAAATTGCAGAGAAACACAATCTACACGGGAGTTGTTATGCAAATGTTGGATTAGCATATAGCGCAGCCAAGCAAAATGCAGACAAAAACGACCTTATTTTCGTTGGAGGCAGTACATTTATTGTTGCCGACATGTTAAATAACATACTTTGATGTTTTTTCGTTGTTAATGTGAATTAATTTTTGTCCGTAGGTTTTGTTTTTTGATAAATTCTTTGTAAGTTTGCATATACATTTATCAAAAATACTTTTCATAACCAATGGACAAAGAACTAATTTCCGGATTAAAAAGAGACAACTTTCAGGCTGTTGTTCAGGGTAAGCAAACAGACTTGTATACACTGACCAACAGCAACGGAATGGAAGTAAGCATAACCAATTACGGTGGTGCTATAGTGGCCATCATGGTTCCTGATAAGGAAGGCAAGATGGCCAATATTATACAAGGACATGACAGCATAAAAAATGTCATAAACAGTCCAGAACCTTTCTTGAGTACGCTCATTGGTCGTTATGGCAACCGTATCTGCAAAGGTAAGTTTGTAATGAACGGAAAGGAATACAACCTCGCAGTAAACAATAGTCCCAACCACCTGCACGGAGGCCCGACAGGATTTCATGCACGTGTCTGGGATGCAGAACAGATAAACGACAGCGAGTTGGTACTCCGCTATGTTTCAGCCTACTACGAGGAAGGCTTCCCCGGCGAACTAAACATGACTGTCAAGTACAGCCTTAGCGAAGACGATGAGCTTATCATTGACTATCGCGGAATGACAAACAAGAAGACCGTTGTCAACATGACAAGCCACGGATTCTTCTCATTGGCAGGTATTGCCAACCCTACCCCCGAAGCGTTGAACAACATTCTCACTATCAACGCAGATTTCTTTATTCCCATCGACGAGACAAGCATCCCGACAGGAGAGATCCTGAAGGTAGAAGGTACGCCGTTTGATTTCCGTGAGCCACATACTGTAGGTGAGCGAATTGGCGACACCAGCTGTCAGCAGATTGTCAATGGAACAGGCTACGATCATTGCTATGTTCTCAACAAGCGCGAACCGGGTGAGCTCTCATACGCAGTTAAGTGCGTAGAGCCCAATAGCGGCCGTTGTTTGGAGATGTGGACAACAGAACCAGGCGTTCAGTTCTATAGCAGCAACTGGCACAGCGGTTTTGCCGGTAATGGAGGAGCCACTTTTGGTAAATACAGTGCACTCTGCTTTGAGGCACAGCATTTCCCAGACAGCCCTAATCATGCATATTTCCCCAGTTGTATCTTAAAGCCAGGGGAAGTGTACAAACAGAAAACTGTATATAAATTCAGTGTAGAAAAGTAAGGCGTCTATTCGGAAGAAAAACAAAAATATTCATTTATAAATTATTTCATTTAAATCATGACTCAAACAAAATCTAATAGCAATATTGTTGCTATTATCACAATGTGTTTCATCTTCGCGATGATCAGTTTCGTAACCAACATGGGAGCCCCCTTTGGCAACATTTGGGGTTTCAAGTATGACTTTGCCGCATCATGGGGTAACCTAATGAACTTTACGGCTTACTTGTTCATGGGTATTCCATCAGGTATGTTGCTAAAGAAGATTGGTTACAAGAAGACTGCCTTAGCCGCTCTTGTTGTTGGTATCATTGGTCTCGCCCTGCAGTACGTATCAAGCATTTATGGCGATGATATTTTGGTTAATGAGATGAATGGTCAGCCTATCGCATTGAACCTTTACATTTACCTTCTTGGTGCTCTCGTCTGCGGTTTCTGCGTATGTATGTTAAACACTGTTGTTAACCCCATGTTGAATATGCTTGGTGGTGGTGGTAACAAAGGTAACCAGCTCATCCAGGTTGGTGGTACACTGAACTCTTTGACTGCCACACTAACTCCTATGTTGGCAGGTATCCTCGTGGGCACCGTAACAGCAAACACCAGTATGTCAGACGTATCTCCTCTGCTGTTCATTGGTATGGCTGTCTTTGCTATTTCTTTCTGCATTATCTATTTTGTAACCATTCCAGAGCCCAACTTTGGCGATAGCGGTTCCTTGATGGATTCTATGAAGGGTGCCTTGCGTTTCCGCCACCTTGTGTTCGGTGTTATCGCTATCTTCTTCTATGTAGGTGTAGAGGTTGGTATTCCCATGCACTTGAACTTCTATGTAACAAACATGGGCTTCGAAGGCTCTGCCGCCATCGGTGGAACATTGGCTGCCGCATATTGGTTCATGATGCTCATCGGTCGTTTCAGCTCTACATTCATCAGTGGTAAGGTAAGCACCAAGACACAGATGTCCGTAGTAGCTACCGTAGCCCTCTGCTTACTCTTGGCTGCCATCTTCTTGCCTGAGAGTGTTGCTACAGAGTTCAAGGGTCACGAAATTCCTGTAAAGGTATTCTGCCTGGCAGCTTGCGGTCTCTGTACCTCTATCATGTGGGGTGGTATCTTTAACCTCTCTGTTGAAGGTCTTGGTAAATACACAGAAGCTGCTTCTGGTATTTTCATGATGATGGTTGTTGGTGGCGGTTTGATGCCTTGGCTTCAGGACATCCTTGCCAAGAGCACAGACACCATTACTTCATACTGGCTTCAGGTTGCAATGGTTGCCTACATCCTGTTCTTCGCAGTTATCGGTTGCAAGAACGTCAACAAGGATATCAAAGTAGATTAAAACCTAAACATTATATACTAATATAAGACCCATCACCCCTACTGGTCTTCCCCGATAAAGGGATAAGAGAGGGGCCACAACACTATGAAATTGACAATTGACGATGTTCGCAGTCGCTTCATCAAGCACTTCGACGGCACTACGGGTTCTGTATATGCTTCTCCTGGTCGTATTAACCTTATCGGCGAACACACCGACTATAATAATGGTTTCGTATTTCCAGGCGCTGTTGAGCAGGGTATTATTGCAGAGATAAAGCCCAATGGCACACGTTGTGTACGCGCTTACTCCATCGACCTGAAAGACTACACGGAGTTTTCACTCGATGATGATAAGGGTCCTAAGGCATCTTGGGCGCGTTACATCTATGGTGTATGCCGCGAGATGATGGCACTGGGTGTACCCGTTGAAGGTTTCAATACCGCATTTGCTGGTGATGTGCCTCTGGGTGCTGGTATGAGTTCAAGTGCTGCTCTTGAAAGTACATATGCATTTGCATTGAATGATTTATGGGGCGACAACAAGATAGAGAAAATGGAATTGGCTAAGGTCGGTCAGCGCACAGAACACAAATATGTAGGTGTAAACTGTGGCATCATGGACCAGGCTATCAGTGTTTTAGGAAAGAAAGGTGCTCTGCTTCGTCTTGACTGCCGTAGCGGTGAGTATGAGTATTTCCCCTGGAATCCAAAGGGATATCAACTCATTCTTGTAAACAGCTGCGTTAAGCATGAGTTGAAGGGAAGCCCCTACAATGAGCGCCGTATGCAGTGTGAGCACGTTGCTGAAATTATCAGCAAGACTCATCCCGAAGTAAAGAGCTTGCGCGATGCAAACTATGATATGCTGGAAGAGGTTAAGAGTCAGATTACAGAAGACGAATACAAGCGTGCCCGTTATGTTATTGGCGAGGTTGTTCGCGTACTTACCGTATGCGATGCCCTGCAGAAGGACGACTACGAGCTTGTAGGTAAGATGATGTACGAGACTCACGAAGGACTCTCTAAGGAGTATGAGGTAAGTTGTGAGGAACTTGACTTCTTGAATGATGTAGCTAAAGAAGAAGGCGTTACCGGTTCTCGTATTATGGGTGGCGGCTTTGGTGGCTGTACCATCAACCTGGTTGCAGACGAACTGGCAAATAACTTCAAGAAAGTTGTTGTAGAAAAGTTCCAGGCCAAGTATGGCAAGAAGCCCATTGTCATCGATGTTGTCATTGGTGACGGTGCTCGCAAACTCTGTTAATCATATCTTGTTTAATATCACAAATGGAGTCCCGTACATATGTTCGGGACTCCATTTAATCTTAAATTAATAACATGGCATTATTAGATTGGATTGTCATTGGCGTATTCTGCTGTGCGCTAATCGGCATTGTATTATGGGTCGTTTCACAAAAGAACGACAATTCGGCAGACTATTTCCTCGGAGGAAAGGATGCAACATGGATAGCCATTGGTGCATCTATTTTCGCTTCAAATATTGGTTCAGAACATCTAATCGGACTCGCAGGTGCAGGAGCTTCATCAGGTATGGCTATGGCTCACTGGGAGATTCAAGGATGGATGATTCTGATTTTAGGTTGGGTCTTTGTTCCGTTCTATACACGTTCAATGGTTTACACGATGCCAGAGTTTTTGGAACGTCGTTACAACACCCAGAGTCGTACCATCCTCAGTGTTATTTCACTAATCTCATACGTATTGACTAAAGTCGCTGTAACCGTATATGCTGGTGGACTTGTGTTCCAACAAGTGTTCGGTATCAAAGAACTATGGGGCATTGACTTCTTCTGGATAGCAGCGATAGGCCTTGTACTTATTACCGCCCTCTACACTATCTTCGGTGGAATGAAGTCAGTTCTCTACACCTCAGTACTCCAGACACCTATTTTGTTGCTCGGCTCACTAATCATTCTTGTTTTAGGAATGAAGGCATTGGGCAGTTGGGATCAGATGCTCCAACTCTGCGATGTAAAACCCAGCTATGAAGGCTCTACAGGTACAATGATTCACCTTATGCGTTCGAATAGCGACCCACAGTACCCATGGTTGGGTGCTCTCATCGGCTCAGCCGTCATCGGTTTTTGGTATTGGTGTACCGACCAATACATTGTTCAACGTGTACTATCCGGCAAGAATGAGACAGAAGCACGTCGTGGTACCATCTTCGGAGCTTATCTGAAATTGTTGCCCGTATTTCTCTTCCTCATTCCTGGAATGATAGCTTTCGCCTTGCATCAGAAGTATGCCGTCGATGGCGGTTTTCTTCCTCTTTTAGCAGATGGTACTCCTAATGCCGATGCCGCCTTCCCAACCCTCGTAGCCAAGATTCTACCTGCCGGCGTCAAAGGACTTGTAGTTTGCGGCATCCTTGCTGCCCTGATGTCATCGCTTGCCTCGTTGTTCAATAGCTCCGCTATGCTATTCACTATCGACTTTTGGAAACGTCTGAAGCCTCAGACATCAGAAAAGAGCTTGGTTCGCATTGGTCAGACAGCAACTGTTGTCATCGTGATACTCGGTATCCTATGGATTCCCATCATGCGTAGTGTAGGTAACGTTCTATACAATTACCTACAAGACGTTCAGTCTGTACTGGCTCCCGGTATTGCCGCCGCCTTCCTGCTGGGTATCTGTTGGAAGCGCGCTTCTGCCAAGGGTGGCATGTGGGGATTACTCTCCGGTATTATCATAGGACTGACTCGATTGGGTGCCAAGGTATATTACAGCAATGCCACAGATGCTCCAGATAGTTGGTTCAAGGCCATATTCTACGACTTCAATTGGTTGTTCTTCTGTGGAGTTATGTTGGTTGTCTGCTGTCTGGTGGTCATCGTTGTATCACTTATCACCGATGCTCCCGAAAAAGAAAAGATACAGGGCTTGGTATTCGGTACATCTACTCCCGATCAGATTGCTGCCACACGAGCCAGTTGGAATAAATGGGATGTAATACATACCATCATTATTCTTAGTATCACAGTTGCATTCTACATTTACTTCTGGTAATCGCTGAACGCGCAAAATAATTAACCCTCAGGATTCTTTCTTGAGGGTTATTTTATACACGTACGGGAACTTATAGCCCAGCCAAGAAAAAAAGATGAACCTTTACGTTGTACCATCATGATACATAATTATAAGATAAGGTAATAAAGCACAGCAGAAAGTTGATAATATAATTGATATTTTATAAATTTGCAGTCAGAATAAAAACTTTAGATAATATGAATAGCATTCAAACTATGAATCGTGCAGCCGATAATATACGAGTTTTGGCTGCAGCTATGGTGGAAAAGGCAAAGAGTGGTCATCCCGGCGGTGCAATGGGAGGCGCAGACTTTATCAACGTTCTATATAGCGAATTCCTGCAATATGATCCCAAGAACCCAACATGGATAGGTCGTGACCGTTTCTTCCTTGACCCAGGACACATGGCTCCCATGTTGTATGCTCAATTGGCACTTATCGGCAAATATTCTTTGGAAGAAGTGCAGCAACTGAGACAATGGGGCTCCCCTACTCCTGGTCACCCCGAGGTTTGTTACCAGCGTGGTATAGAAAACAGTTCCGGTCCTTTGGGACAGGGACATGCCTATGCTGTTGGAGCCGCTATTGCAGCTAAATTCCTTGCAGCAAAGACTGGCAATCCTACCTTCCAGCAGGAAACCATCTATGCATACATCAGTGATGGCGGCATCCAGGAAGAAATAAGCATGGGAGCAGCACGCATAGCTGGAAATTTAGCACTTGACAATCTTATCATGTTCTACGATTCTAATGATATTCAGTTATCAACAGAAACCAGCGTAGTAATGAATGAGGACACCGCAGCAAAATACCGTGCGTTGCAGTGGGAAGTTTTTGAGATTAACGGAAACGATGTAACCCAGATACGTTCTGCCTTAGAGAAAGCAAAAGCCGTCAAAGGAAAACCAACCCTCATCATCGGAAAGACAATTATGGGTAAAGGCGCCCTTAAGGGAGACGGCACAAGCTACGAGCGCAATTGCAGTACACATGGTGCACCTCTTGGAGGAGATGCATTCAGCAACACTATAAAGAATTTGGGAGGAAACCCTGATGACCCATTCGTGATCTGGCCCGAAGTTCAGGCAATATACGATGCTAGAAAGAAAGAACTGGAAGGTATTGTAGCCAAGCGTTACCAAGAGGAAGCAAACTGGGCAGAAAAGAACATTGAGAAAGCTCAACAGCTCAAGGACTGGTTTGCAAATAAAGTTCCATCTGTTGACTGGACCAGCATCCAGCAGAAAGCTAACGATGCCACACGTAACGCATCAAGTGCCTGCCTCAATCTCATGGCCAAACAGGTTCCCAATATGATTGTTGGTTCTGCAGACTTAAGCAACTCCGATAAGACAGACGGTTTCCTTAAGGGTGGAGCAACCTCCATCACAAAAGACAACTATGCAGGTGGATTCTTCCAGGCTGGCGTAGCCGAGCTCACAATGGCTTGTTGTTGCATTGGTATGGCTTTGCATGGTGGTGTAATAGCTGCATGCGGCACATTCTTTGTATTCAGCGACTACATGAAGCCTGCTATCCGTATGGCTGCACTTATGGAACTGCCCGTTAAGTTTATTTGGACCCATGATGCATTCCGTGTCGGAGAAGACGGTCCTACACACGAGCCCGTTGAGCAGGAGGCACAAATTCGTCTTATGGAGAAACTTAAGAACCATAGCGGACGAAACTCTATGCTTGTTCTACGTCCTGCAGACAGCAAGGCTACTACCGTTTGCTGGCAGTTAGCTATGGAGAATACTAAGTCTCCCTCTGCACTTATACTCAGCCGTCAGAATATTGAGGATTTGCCAGAAGGAAACGACTATGACAGCATAAAGAAAGGTGCATACATTACGGCAGAGAGCGACGAAAAGTTTGATGTCATCCTTGTTGGTAATGGTTCCGAAGTGAGCACACTGGTTGCCGGCGCACGCTTGCTTCGTCAGGAAGGAGTAAAAGTACGTATTGTCAGCGTGCCCAGTGAAGGACTCTTCCGCGAGCAGTCTCAGGAATACCAGCAACAGCTCTTCCCTGCAGGAAGCAAAGTGTTTGGTCTTACAGCAGGACTTCCCGTTAACTTGCAAGGATTCTTAGTTGGTGCACACCCAAGCAGCCGCGTCTGGGGTCTTGAGAGCTTCGGTTTCTCTGCTCCCTACAAGGTGCTTGACCAGAAACTTGGCTTCACGGCAGAGAATGTTTACAATCAGGTTAAAGAATTACTTCAGGCATAACAACACGTTATGAAAGTAGGATTAGCCAGTGATCATGCAGGTTTTGCTCTAAAAGAGCATGTAAAAGAATACCTGACAGCCAAGGGGCTGGAATTTGAAGATTTTGGAACCTATAGTGAAGAAAGTTGTGATTATCCGGATTTCGGTCACGCATTAGGAACTGCCATTGAGGCAGGTAACGTTTATCCAGGCATTGCGATATGCGGCAGTGGTGAGGGCATCAGTATGACGCTCAACAAACATCAGGGTATAAGAGCAGGCCTGTGCTGGATTCCTGAGATTGCACATCTCATCCGTCAGCATAACGATGCCAATGTTCTGGTAATGCCAGGTCGTTTCATCGATAATTCAGAAGCAGATGCCATTATGGACGAGTTCTTTGCTACCTCATTTGAAGGAGGCCGTCACCAAAAACGTGTTGACAAGATACCTTGCAAATAATATGTAACAAAAAAAGGCTTGAGATTGTTTCTCAAGCCTTTTTTTTATCTTATTAACTTATTCTACCTTATCCTTATTATCCAGAACACAGAACTTTGAACAATTGCTCTTATACTCTGGTACAATCTCCTTCATTATCTTTACAATATTCATATCATCGAACTTCTCGGCAGCTTCTATCAAACGATTCTCATCAGCACAGACTATATTGTAGTCATATTCACGAACAGAAGCTATCATAATCTTTGGATGTATCGTTGGCTTGGTACTTTCCATATCAGAAAGCACCTCTTCATACAATTTCTCGCCATCTCTCAGTCCTGTATACTTTATCTCAACATTCTTGGCGCCGGAGAGCTTTATCATTCGCATTGCCAAGTCAGCAATACGCACGGGCTTACCCATATCAAAGACAAAGATTTCGCCACCCATACCCATTGTTCCGGCTTCGAGCACCAGTTTACAAGCCTCGGGAATGAGCATAAAGTAACGAATAATATTAGGATGAGTAACCGTAACAGGACCTCCCTTCTTTATCTGCTCCTTGAAGATGGGAATAACAGATCCGTTAGAACCAAGGACATTTCCAAAGCGTGTTGTTACAAACTGTGTGATTGGCTTTTCTACTCCATCTGCAACAGCTATGGGACAAGTACCTTCTGATATAGTTTTATTCAATGACTGGCAATAGATTTCACAAATTCGCTTAGAGCAACCCATCACATTCGTTGGATTTACAGCCTTATCAGTAGAGATCATCACAAATTTCTTGGTACCATACTTTACGGCAAGGTCAGCAATCACATGCGTGCCATAAATATTATTGTGTACAGCCTGACCAGGATTGTCCTCCATCATAGGAACATGCTTGTAAGCTGCAGCATGGAAAACATAATCGGGACGATGATCATTAAAAATCTTTTCCATATGCTTTTGGTCAGTGATACTGGTAACAATGGTAAAAGACGTGATGTTAGGAAAATCTCGTTCCATCATCAAACGCACCTCATGCATTGGCGTTTCTGCCTGATCTATCAAAACCATTTCGGAAGGGTTATAGACGGCTATTTGTCTAACCATCTCACTTCCTATAGAACCGGCAGCTCCAGTGATCATGATTACCTTACCAGTAAGCAATTGACCTATGGCATCCATATTAACCTCAATCTTGTTGCGTGGCAGCAAATCCTCAATATCAACCTCCTGCAAATATTGATGCTGTAAAGTTGTTTGCCCATTCCACTCCTCAGCCTGAGGTATCATCATGATTTTTATGTTATTGGCAATCAAATCATTGATTAAGTCCTCACGAGTACGGAAATATTCAGCCTCCAATGGACTTACAATCAGTATCTCAGCCCTCTCGTCCTTCATATGCTGAACCAACCGAGGACTGTCATGATGTACAAGAGCCCCCATCAGATATTCAGAATATTTATACTCGTCAGAAGTAACAAAACCAACAACCTTGTACTGCATCGGATTCTGGTTCTGTATGCTCTTGGCCAATCCTACGCCACCCGCATGTACACCATATATGAATACACGCTTGGTAAACGAATCTTGCCTGAATATATCATATAGAATCTTTACTGCAACTCGTAATATTGCCATAAACAACGTAGCTACAATAAACAATCCTATGGACTCTGAAAGCGACAGTGAAATAGTATTGCTTACCAATCCCGTTTTGTCAGCAATTAAGCATGCCAAGTAAGACATAATTGTTGCCAACATGTTAGCAAAGACAACGTGCCCTAAATCAACGAAGGATGAGTATCTGATTATCCCCGAGTAGGTGTGGAACATCCTAAACCCTAAGATAAAGAATGGCAACAAATTCAGAAGCTTGAATGTCACCATCCAGAATTCATTCATGAAAGACAGCCCATCAAGTTGTAGGAAATAAACTACATATCCAGAAAACAGAACTATGAGGCAATCAAAGAAGAGCAACCCCCAATAAGGCAACGCCTTCTTTGAGAAATACCAGTTAGTTAGGGAAGACAGCCATTTCATCTTGACGAACTTTAATTCTATGGTACTGATTTATAGTATGCTACACACCCCGTCCCTCAAAAAAAACGGAGAAGATGGAATAATCTCGTATTACTCCCACTCTATCGTCGAAGGCGGTTTTGAAGAGATATCGTAGCACACTCTGTTCACACCCTTCACCTTATTTATTATCTCTGTGCTCACCTTTGCCATAAAGTCATAAGGCAAATGTGCCCAGTCAGCTGTCATGGCATCTGTACTGGTCACCGCACGCAAGGCAACAGGATTCTCGTATGTACGTTCATCACCCATAACACCTACGCTTCTAACCTCAGAAAGCAATATTGTTCCAGCCTGCCATATCTGATCATACAGACTAACCTCTATCTCGCCATTCTCCATATTGGCAGGTACACCTGCTGCTAAAACTCTCCGTGCTTCCTCACCACTCAGTTTCACCTTGTACTCACGAAGACCACGGATATAGATATCATCCGCATCCTGCAGGATACGAACCTTCTCGCGGGTTATCGCACCAAGAATACGGACAGCCAATCCAGGCCCAGGGAAAGGATGACGTGTGATAAGGTGCTCAGGCATTCCCAACTCACGTCCTACTCTACGTACCTCATCTTTGAACAACCACTTCAGAGGCTCGCAGAGAGAAAGATGCATCTCTTCTGGCAGACCACCTACATTATGGTGGCTCTTTATAACCTTACCTGTTATGTTAAGACTCTCAATACGATCAGGATAGATTGTTCCCTGAGCCAGCCATTTGGCATCAGTAATCTTCCTTGCCTGCTCGTTGAAGACTTCTATAAAGTCACGACCGATGATTTTACGTTTCTTCTCGGGCTCAGTAACACCATCAAGGTCTGACAAGAACTTCTCGCTGGCATCAACACCTATAACATTCAGACCTAAGCACTCGTAATCACGCATCACATCTGTGAACTCATTCTTACGAAGCATGCCATGATCTACAAAGATACATGTCAACTGGCTACCGATAGCTCTGTTCAACAATACAGCACATACGCTACTGTCAACACCACCGGAAAGACCAAGGATTACTCTGTCTGTTCCTATCTGCTCACGCAACTCACGTACTGTTGTTTCTATGTAGTTAGCTGCAGACCAATCTTGTCTGCCACCGCAAATATCAACAACAAAATTCTTCAGCAAGAGAGGACCCTGAACACTATGGAATACCTCTGGATGGAACTGAACACCGAAAACAGGCTTTCCACCCTTAAACGATGGAATATAATAAGCTGCATTCTGAACTTGCTGAGTGCTTGCTGCAACTTGCGCTCCTTCAGGAATAGCAGTAATGGTATCGCCATGTGACATCCACACCTGACTATTGTCGTCAAATCCCTTGAACAAAGGACAGTCCTTATCGATAGTTGTCAAGTTCTGACGACCATACTCACGGCTACCTGCCGGCTCTACATTACCTCCGTTATTATAAGCAATGTACTGAGCTCCATAGCAGATTCCCAGAACTGGGAGTTTGCCTATGAACTGGCTCAAGTCCACCTTAAAGGCCTCTGGATCATAAACACTGAAGGGACTTCCTGCCAAAATAACACCTATGACATCGGAGTCACCAACTGGAAACTTATTGTAAGGGAGAATTTCACAGAAAGTATCCAATTCACGCAATCTTCTCGCTATAAGTTGGGTAGTCTGTGAACCAAAATCTAAAATTATAACTTTTTGTTGCTGCATATGCGGCCTACCTTCATTTATTTGCAACGGCAAAGTTACAAAGAATAATCTAATCATTGTTAAAATAATCATATTTTTTCCATTAATCCATAACTTTTTCCCCATAATAGTGGCTTAGCATTACAAAAAATCGTATCTTTGCCAAATACAAACATTGACTTTATTGATAAAATATGGAAACAAAGCACAAGAATGACGCAGTAGTCATTATTCCTACATACAACGAAAAGGAGAACATAGAAGCCATCATCAGGGCTGTCACTAGTCTTGAGAAAGGATTTGATGTACTTATCATAGACGATGGAAGTCCAGACGGGACAGCTCAGATTGTCAAAGACCTGATGAACTCAGAATTCCAAGACCGCCTGTTTATTATTGAAAGAAGTGGGAAATTGGGACTTGGAACGGCATATATCAGAGGTTTCCAATGGGCTATAGAGGAAAAATACGATTACGTCATAGAAATGGATGCTGACTTCAGTCACAATCCTGCCGACCTACCCCGCCTCTATGCAGCATGCCACGATGACGGATATGACGTTTCCGTGGGTAGCCGATATGTTACTGGGGTGAACGTTGTCAACTGGCCTATAGGTCGTGTATTGATGAGTTATTATGCTTCAGCCTACGTACGTACCGTATTAGGAATATCCCTCCGAGACACTACTGCCGGCTTTGTTTGCTATAAGCGCCAAGTGCTGGAAGCCATCGATCTTGAGCATATCCGCTTCAAGGGCTATGCCTTCCAGATTGAGATGAAGTACACGGCAGTCCAACTAGGATTCAAGGTTAAAGAGGTTCCTGTCATTTTTGTGAATCGCGAATTAGGAACCAGCAAGATGAGCGGCGGCATTTTTGGCGAAGCTCTCTTTGGCGTCATCAAATTAAGATTAGGAAAAGTCAGAAAAAAGGCTTAAATGAATTTCGAGATTAAGGATGTTGTAGTTGTCAACGAAGGAGAGATTTTCCTTGGTTCTGTTGTTGTTGAAGATGGCATAATCTCCAAAATAACTAAATCCGAGCAACCTTTAAGCCAAAAGGATTTTAGGGAAAAAACTTTCCTGCTTCCTGGTGTTATAGACGATCACGTACATATGCGCGATCCGGGCCTTACGCACAAGGCCGACATGGATACAGAAACTCGCGCGGCAGCAGCCGGAGGCGTTACCACCGTACTGGATATGCCTAACGTCTCTCCACAAACCACCACCCTTTCTCTCTTAAAAGAACGCTATAAGATGGCTGCCCAAAAGTGCCACGTCAACTATGGTTTCTTTTTAGGCGCCACAAACGACAATCTACAGGAAATCCGCAACGTGGATATTCACAGTGTTCCTGGTGTCAAGCTCTTCATGGGTAGCAGCACAGGCAACATGTTGGTAGATAAAGAGGAAGCGCTCAGGAACATCTTCCGCCATTGCCCCACCCTGCTGATGACACATTGCGAGGATACCAATCGCATCAATCAGCGAATGGCAGAGGCTAAATCATTATACGGCGAAGATCCTGACGTAATCCACCATCCAGAGATTCGCGATGCGGAGGCCTGTTACCTAAGTACGGAATTAGCAGTCAAGCTTGCCAAAGAAACGGGCGCACGACTGCATGTAGCCCATTTGACTACAGCCAAGGAACTGAACCTTTTCTCCCCCAACGACAAACAGATAACAGCCGAAGCTTGCGTAGCTCACCTCCTCTTCTCAGATCAGGATTACGCAACCCTTGGCACACGCATCAAATGTAATCCTGCCATCAAGAGCTCTGCAGACAGACAGGCACTCCGTCAGGCACTTACAGATAGAAGAATCTCTGTTGTAGGAACAGACCACGCGCCTCATCTGCTTAGCGAAAAAGAAGGCGAATGCTGCAAAGCCATGAGCGGAATGCCAATGGTTCAGTTCAGCCTTCCGGCTATGTTGAGCCTTGTGGACGAAGGTGTTCTTACCATCCAGCGTATGGTAGAACTTATGTGCCATAATCCCGCCCGTCTTTTTGGAATAGAGAAACGCGGCTTCATACGTGAGGGTTATCATGCCGACTTGGTTTTGCTTCGGCCCAATAGCCCTTGGCAGGTAAAGAAGGAGATTATACAAAGCCGTTGCGGATGGAGTCCGTTGGAAGGCAGAAGTTTCAATTGGAACATTGAAAGCACTTACGTAAACGGTCAACTTGTTTGGGACGGGAAGCAGGTAAACACCGCAGTCTTAGGGCAAGCAGCCAAATTCAATTAAGCTTTAAGGAACTTCCTAAGAAAGTCTTCCTTAACCCCTCTGCGCTTAGCGTAATCCTGAAGTTGATCATCCCCCACCTTGCCAACAGAAAAATGACAAGTTGCAGGATGTGAGAACATAAAACCACAGGTACTGGCATGAGGAATCATAGCACCATTCTCTGTCAACTCTATGCCCAGAGAAGGGAAATCCAACAAATCAGAAAGCAAGAAACAAATGCTTTGGTCGGGCAATGAAGGATAGCCTACGGCAGGACGCTTACCCTGATACTGCTCAGAAAAGAGTTCTTCTATAGTCAGATGCTCGTCAGGAGCATATCCCCACCATTCGCGCCTTGTCTGCAAATGACCCAGTTCAGCAGTTGCTTCAGCCAGACGGTCGGCAACCAGACTCTCTTCAAGCCCCTTGATTGGAATAGTATTGGGGACGGTACTGGCAAAGACGCCTATCTTGTCAGGGATGCCAGAAGACCGTGGACGCACAAAATCGGCTAAGCAAAAACAAGGTTTCCCTTCATCGGCATTTTGCTGGCGAAGGAAAGGAATCCGCTGTCCAGATTCGAGAAGGACAATATCTTCACCATCTGAATTAGCATCAAAAAGCCCAACACAAAAAGTTGTGCAATAACCAGCCTCATCCCATTTACGCAGAAGTTGCTGTGCCTCATCAAAGAGCTTCATAGCCTGTTCTGCCCGCCCCCTCTCATCTTCAGGAAAGGCCTGCAGCCAGTTCTGTCTGCATGCCACACATCCGTGCACCTTAGCTATACTGCTATAACGGGCAGGAAACCCCCATGCGTGAAAGAAATAAAGCCAGTTTACATAACTGGCTGCTTCGTGAATAGTATATCGATGGGTATATATCATTGATCAGGATTCTCTACAAAGCCTTGATACTTCTTCGGCAATGCCGACATGACTGCCTGATAACTCTCTTCCAAAACATCCTTTATTTCATCCTCATCTTGTGGTTTCGGAAGGATAGGTTCATGAATGACGAGTCGTAAGGGATGCCATGTGACAAAGCTAAATCCTTTCTGCCGAGACAAGACATCAAAAGAGCCGTCAATGGTGACAGGAACTACAGGCAGCTGCAACTGATGAGCCATTTGGAACGCCCCTCTGCGAAACTTACCCATATGACCGGTAAACGTACGTGCTCCCTCAGGGAAAACCACCAGGCTGATGCCGCCGCGCAACACCTTTCTTCCTTGTTCACAAGTCGCATTAATAGCCTTTGGGCCGCTCTTATCCACCATCACGTGCCCTGCTCTCTCACAGGCCTTACCTACCAAGGGGATTTTACGCAAGGATTTTTTCATCATCCATCTGAAATTCCTGCCCAAAAAGCCATAAACCAGAAAAATATCAAAAGCCCCCTGATGATTGCTCACAAAAATATAAGACTGGTGTTTTTCCAGATGTTCCCTTCCCTCTACCTTAACAGGAAGCAAGCATACCCAACACATCAACCGGCTCCAGACCATAGGAGGATAGTACCCAATCCATGCAGGCCAGATGGGACCTAATAATATTACGGTTACTGCACAAAGAATAGTTGCTGTCAAGAGAATGGGAGCAGCAATAAACAACTGGTAAAACCAATACAGATATTTCATACAGGGATAATTAATACTGACGCAACTTTTCCATATTACTCTCTGCCGCCTTTATGTACTCCTTCACGTAGGGGTGATTCATAAAGTATGGAGGAGCCTGCGAGATAATTTCCTCAATTTGTGGATTCAAGATAGGATATTGGAAACCGCTGGTCATTATCATAAAGACACCCGGACCTAACACATTATTATAATTGGAACGGATGAAACGAGTTATCAACTTATCATTCTCCATTTCCAAATCACGAGCCTGCTGCCCCAACTTCAGGAGAATCTGGTCGTGATCTATGCCGTTCATTATCATCTGCGACTCCAGATGTGGCAATTCTGCTATACGGGCATCTATCTGAGACTTCTTTTGTATGAAACTGGAAAGGCTGTCATTCAGCGGGGTACCTGTTGCACTTTGAATACTCTCGTCAATACGTACACTGACATCACCATTCTCCAACACTACAGGCATAACGCTATTATCATCAAGAAAGACATTTGCCATCATCACAGAATCCATAACTCCGCGGAATTTGAACCTACCATGAATCACTCTGGAGGAATCTATGGCACACATGTTATTTTCCTTGAAAACTCTGAGATATAGCATTCTGCCCTCCAATCCTTCTACATCGGATGACCCAGAAACAAGATATTGATCTGAGCATGAGGCAAACGTAACAGCCCCTAAGATTAAAGAGATAAAAAACTTCTTCATATCACACCTTAACATTCGGTAATACAAAGATAGGGAAAAAGAAGGTACATAGGCTAACTTTTAGAACTAATTAAGACTTTTTTGCCTTTTGTAATGCATTGGGAATACGCCATGCGGTATATAATTCCAGCACACAGCCTATTGCCAAAGCCACAACCCACTCATTTCTGCGAGCAAATCCATACTGATAAACCTGCATACTCATACAGACAGCTGTACCCAAGAACATCAGACAGGCAAACAGTTGCTGACGACGCAACCGAATGACATTCAGGTCATTTCCATCATATACTGCACGCAACTGCATCAAGCAGAAAAACATGGCACCAATAGCATAAATATATAATGAAAGCGCTGCATTGAAAATGTGAAGAGCAACACCAACGAGCATCAGAATAGCTCCTATACGAAAAAGCAGATTCTCCAGGAAAGTAAGTTCACGTATCATAAACCTTATCAAATAGCAGAATCCGTTGTCAACTCATCCGAAGCATCATCCTCGGCATCCCTTATCACAAAAACATCCTCCCCAGGACGTTTCATAAAATATCTCTCGCGTGCCATTTTCTCTACACTCTTAGGGTTTTCCTCCATCTCGCGCAACTGACGGTCAGCCGTCTCATACTGAGCTTTGTAAGCTTCTATTTCACTTCTCAACTGCCCCATCTTACTGCGACGGGCAAACCTATGCATAAAGCTGTTATCATCAATAAACCCCACAATGAGGATTATAAAAAAGATAACCACCATATACTTATGACGGCGTATAAATAGAAAGACGAAATTTAATCGGCTCATAGTCTTGGCGCAAATTTTAAGCAAAGGTAGAAAAAAATATGGTCACTTATAATAAGAAGCCACATTTTTTTCATATTTTTGCACAAAACTATAGACAGAATGGAAGAATACATTGTATCTGCACGAAAATACAGACCCCTGAATTTTGATGCTGTGGTGGGTCAGCGTGCACTCACCGCAACACTGAAGAATGCTATTGCCTCAGGTAAGTTGGCACATGCCTACCTATTCTGCGGGCCAAGGGGTGTCGGCAAGACGACTTGTGCACGTATCTTTGCCAAAGCCATCAACTGCCTTTCTCCCAAGGACGGTGGTGATGCCTGTGGCCAGTGCGAAAGTTGTGTGGCTTTCGACCAGCAACGTTCTATGAACATACACGAACTGGATGCTGCCAGCAACAACTCCGTTGAGGATATTCGCGAACTGACAAAGCAGGTTCAGATTCCACCACAGATCGGCAAGTATAAGGTCTTTATCATTGATGAGGTGCACATGCTTAGCGCCTCAGCTTTCAACGCCTTTCTGAAGACCTTGGAGGAACCGCCATCGTACGTTATTTTTATTCTTGCCACAACAGAAAAGCATAAGATTCTTCCTACAATTCTTAGCCGCTGTCAGGTTTATGACTTCCAGCGAATGACCACACAGCTGACTGTTGATCATTTGATGTATGTCGCTCAGAAAGAAGGATATACCGCAGAACCAGAGGCCTTGAGCCTTATTGCAGAGAAGGCGGACGGTGGTATGCGCGATGCCCTAAGCATCTTCGACCAGATGGTCAGCTTTACTGGCGGCAACATCACCTACGAACAGGTGGCTAAGAATCTGAATGTGCTGAGTACGGAATACTACTTCCAACTGGTAGATTACTTTCTGGCTGGCAATGTACAATCAAGTCTCCTTCTGTTAAACGACGTTCTGAACAAGGGCTTCGACGGAGGCAACTTCATCAATGGACTTGCCACCCATCTGCGCAACCTTTTGGTAAGTCAGGATGACGTAACGCTGCCTTTGCTGGAGATGAGCGATAAGATGCGCGCCAAGTACCAGGAGCAGGCAAAAAAATGCAAGACAAAGTTTCTCTATCAGGCCATCAAACTCTGCAACGATTGCGACCAAGCCTACAGGACCAGCAGGAACAAACGCTTGCAGGTAGAGATCTGCCTCATTCAGGCATCTCAGTTAACAGAAGAAGATGTGCCTGACGCGGGGCGCCGCCCTGCCAAGATACTAAAACCCATTTTCACTAAGCCGGCTGCAAAGTCTCAGACAGCAGCCAGTGCTCCTGTTGTTACAACAAAACCTGTTGCAACCGTTACGCCTCAACCTCAGCAGCCAAAGCCCCAAGTACAGGCTCCCACGGTATCCAAGCCCAACATCAAAGAGCCGAAAGTCATCCTTCGTAAGGTTAGCTTCAAGCATTTTGGAAACAAGGCGACCGAAAGCCAAACGGAGGCTAAGGTACAAGAGACTCAAACAGAGAAGGTAACTGTCAACAAGCCCCTTGAAGATATATCACTAAAAGAAGAGTGGTTTGCTTATGTAAACCAGCTTCCACGTGAGCAAATGGCTATAGCACAACGCATGCGCATGCTACAACCAGACATCACGGGGCCGTCTTCTATCGAGATTACCGTCAATAGTCCTCAGATTATCAACGAGTTGAACGAGCTGAAGGCGGACATGGAAAAATACCTTCGTCCACGCTTGCAGAACAATGAATTAAGTATGTCCTTCCGACTAACCGAACAAGAGACAGCTCAACGCAGTTACAGCAAGCAAGAGTACCTTCAGGAACTGGAGAAGATGAACCCCTCCCTTACCAGTCTGATAAAGGAATTGGAGTTGGAGTTCGACTAAAGGTCGTGATGCAGTAGCCTGAACTCAGCCATCTCGGCATACTTGGTTCCTGGACGTCCGTAGTTGGCATACGGATAAATGCTGATTCCACCCCTTGGCGTAAAGATACCAGTAACCTCGATGTATTTGGGATCCATAAGCTTAATCAGATCCTTCATAATCTTGTTTACGCAGTCTTCATGGAAATCACCATGATTGCGGAAGCTGAAAAGATAAAGTTTCAAACTCTTACTCTCCACCATCCTCTTGTCGGGCAGATAGTTGATGCGTATCTCGGCAAAATCCGGCTGACCTGTAATGGGACACAGGCTGGTGAACTCTGGACAGTTGAACCTCACCCAATAGTCATTCTCAGGGTGTT
>JAIKYE010000085.1 GCA_024683455.1 Bacteroidaceae bacterium | reverse complement strand
GCCAAACAGCTATTACAGAGTGAACGGACTGAATACCATCTACCTGAACATTCACGTTGACGCCAATGTTAATAAAATAGCTCTTTCGAGAGCATTACGGAAGAAAATCTCCGAGGTAGAGAGAAACCTACGACAAGGCGTGTATCTAACACTGGTACACGACGGAGCCGAGGAAAAAGAAAGTGAACTGAACAAACTCATCTGGCGCTCCACGCTATCGCTCTTTATCCTGTTGCTCTTTGTCTGGCTAGTAAGATGGGACTGGCGTTATCTGCTTATCATGGTAATGACCCTTGCTGCCAATCTGGCGCTGGCCGTCATTGCATACTATGTCTTTGACATACGACTGCACATCTATTCACTGGCAGGCATTACCGTATCGTTAGGTATGGTTATAGATGCCGCCGTGGTGATGGTGGATCATTACAGTTATTATCATAACCGCAAGGCCTTTATGGCCATCTTGGCAGCCTTGCTTACTACCATCGGATCCCTGATAGTGGTGCTGTGGCTGCCTGATTTCTTGCAGAAAGATCTATACGACTTTGCCTGGATTATCATCATCAATCTTTCTGTAGCCCTTATCGTTAGTTGGTTGTTTGCTCCTGCGTTGATAGATCAAATTAAGCCTCACCCCGACCCTCTCCAAAGGCGAGGGAGACATTTACGTGTATCGCTATGGTGGAACAGGTTCTATCTGAGATACATCCGCTTTACACAAAAAAGGAAATGGATATACTATATACTGATAATACTGGCCTTCGGAATCCCCTTCCACCTTCTTCCGTCGAGATGGGGAGGCAACGAGGACAATTACTATGGGTATATGCAAGCAGGCCAAACCGACAAGCCTTGGTACGAACGTGCCTATAATGCCACATTGGGAAGTGATTTCTTCCAACGCGACTGTAAGGAACCACTTTCCAAATTCATGGGCGGAACCATGCGCCTGTTCTCTCAGTCGATGTCGGGTAACACTTATAGTAAACACGAGGAGAAAGAACTGCAACTGAATATTCGTGCCCAAATGCCTCTGGGAGGTACGGCTGCCCAACTGAACGAAAAAGTGGTAATCCTGGAAAACTTCTTGGTAACCTTTCCTGAGATAGAACGTTTTGAGACACGCGTGAGCGGCTGGGGAGCTAACATAACGGTTGAATTTAAAGAGGAATACAAGAAAAGTGCCTTCCCTTATGTATTAGAGAACAAGGTGATAGGAAAGGTCATTTCCATAGGTGGAGCCGACTGGAGTACCAGTGGTGTGAGTGAAAGAGGATTCAGCAACTCACTGAATCTGCAATATCGCTCCAATAGGATAGAACTTGTGGGATACAACTATGACCAGCTGTACCGCATTGCTGAAGACATGTGTGATGAAATGAGAAAGAACAACCGTGTGGTTGATCTGACAATAGAAACACCCGGGCACGAAAATCAGGAGGATGAACTATATATGCGCTATGACAAAGAGAAGATGGCGCTATATGATTTTGATCCTTCTGCTGCTCATGGTACTCTGCGCGAAGTACTCTCGGGAAGAGACATTGACCGTTACAGAGATACGCACTTTTCATCGGACATGTATCTGAAGTCGGCATGGCAAGACAGGTTCGACCTTTGGCGTCTGGATAACTCGTTCCTAAAAGTGGGTGATAAAGTTTGCAGGGTTTCCGACTTTATGTCTATAGAAAGACGTGAAGCCAAAAATTGTATTCCACGTCAAAATCAGGAATATGTGCTGCATGTTGCCTTTAACATTCTGGGTAGCTACACATATACCAGCAGATACATGGAACGTATCATCAAGGAGTTTAATCACAGGGTTCCCGTCGGCTACAAATGCCAGAATGTTTCAAACGGCTATTACAAAGATGATGGTACACAATATTGGCTCTTGGGCTTGATTATTATCATTATCTTCTTTGTGTGCAGCATTCTTTTTGAATCCTTAAGGCTACCCTTTGCCATCATCTCGCTTATCCCCGTTTCTTTTATAGGAACATTCCTTACCTACTGGCTTTCAGGGGTGGAATTTGGAACAGGTGGTTTCGCATCAATGGTACTATTGAGTGGTCTTACTGTGAATGCAGGTATCTACATCGTTTGTGAATACAGGAATCAGATGGCTACCCACCCTGCAGTGTCACCACTGAGAACATACGTTAGAGCTTACAGCCATAAGATAATAGCTGTCTTCCTAACCATTCTATCTACCGTATTAGGTCTGGTTCCCTTCTTTATAGATGGGGCAAAAGAGCCCTTCTGGTTCTCTTTTGCTGTAGGCTCTACAGGAGGACTGCTATTCTCTATCGTTGCATTGGTGCTGATAATGCCAATATTCCTGAAATTAGGGGGAAAAGCATATTACCTTAATAAGGAATAGCGAAAAACATTTTATCTTTGCTTTCGCTGCTCTAAAATTTGGAAAACCGCTCTCTTAATCGTAATTTTGAGACTATCGTCTCGAAAATACTCACGCTCGGGAATAAAAATAAAAAGGGTTTTATTTTGTATTCCGCTCACTAAATCGTACCTTTGAGACTGGCGTCTCGAAAATACTCACATTCGGGAATAAAAATAAAAAGGGTTTTATTTTGTATTCCGCTCACTAAATCGTATTTTTGCAAACTGAATTGTAACATCATGGCAGAAAAGAGTGAAATAACGGGACGCGTGCACGCCCTGCGCACATATATGCAGGAGAAAGGACTACAGGCTTTTATCTTTCCCAGCACCGATCCTCACTGCGGCGAATATGTGCCAGAGCATTGGATGACGCGCCAGTGGATAAGCGGTTTCGACGGCAGTGCAGGAACAGCAGTCGTAACGCTGAATGATGCTGCCCTGTGGACGGATAGCCGTTACTTCCTGGCTGCAGCCGACCAGCTGAATGGAACTCCTTTCCGTCTGATGAAGGACGGACTGGAGGAAACACCTACCATCAGCCAATGGCTCAGTAGAACAGTGCATAGTTCACAATGCATAGTTCATAGTTCAGGAACATCATTCACTCCCCCAAAGGGGGAGACGGAGGGGGCTTTCAAGGTTGGTATGAACGGCTGGGTGAATACGATGGCTGATGTAAGCGGTATGAAGGATGAGCTTCAGAAAGCTAATCTGCATCTGTGCATAGGCGACGACCCAGCTGATGAACTTTGGGAGAATCGTCCCTCGATCCCCAACAACCCCGTTGAGATTCAGCCCCTTGAATATGCTGGCGAGACTTGCGAAAGCAAGTTATCGCGTTTGCGCGAGGCGTTGCAACAAGCAGGAGCAGAAGGAACAGTCGTCAGTCAGTTGGACGAGATTGCCTGGCTGCTGAACCTGCGTGGGACGGATGTGCATTGCAACCCCGTCTTTGTAGCTTACCTGCTGATAGAGAAAGATAAAACCACACTCTTCACTAACCCAGAGAAGATTACGCCTGAGGTAGCCAACTACCTTGGCGAGAATAACATAAGCACCCTACCCTACGCTGACATCACCAAGGCGCTGAAGGCCTACAAGGCAGAGACACTGCTACTGGATTCCAATACCAGCAACTGGAATCTGCAGGCTTCGCTGCCTGAGAGCTGTAAGGTTGTGGAGCACAGTTCGTTGATTGCCCCCATGAAGGCTATCAAGAACGAGGCAGAGATCCGAGGCTTCCGCAACGCGATGATTCGCGACGGCGTGGCTATGGTGAAGTTCCTGCGTTGGCTGAAACCCGCCGTAGCAGCAGGCAATGAGACGGAAATCAGCATTGACAAGAAGCTGACAGCCTTACGAGCAGAACAACCGCTCTTCCGCGATATATCCTTCGATACCATTGCAGCTTACGGACCTCATGGAGCCATCGTTCATTACGAGGCAACCCCAGAAAGCGAAGTGAAACTGGAGCCCAAAGGCTTGCTCCTCTTGGATAGCGGTGCTCAATACCAAGACGGAACGACGGATATCACACGTACCATCGCCCTTGGCCCGCTTACAGAATCAGAAAAGCTAGATTATACGTTGGTGCTGAAAGGCCACATCCGCTTGGCGCTGACCAAGTTTCCCAAGGGAGCCTGTGGCACGCAGATAGATGCATTGGCCCGTTATGCTATGTGGCAGCATGGCATCAACTTCCTGCACGGAACAGGTCATGGCGTAGGCTCTTACCTAAATGTGCACGAAGGCCCCCATCAGATACGTATGAACTACAAGCCTGCTCCCTTGCTGTCAGGCATGACGGTTACCAACGAACCTGGTATCTACCGTGCAGGCGAACATGGTGTGCGCATAGAGAATACAATGATAGTGCAGGAGTACAAGAAGACGGAGTTTGGGGAGTTCCTTGGCTTAGATGCCTTGACGCTCTGCCCCATAGACACCACTCCCATCATCTGGGAAATGATGCTCCCTGATGAGATTGCATACCTGAATGCTTATCACAAACGAGTATATGATGAACTCTCTCCCTATCTGAATGAGGAAGAAAAGGGGTGGCTGAAAAGCCCCCTCCCCGCTCCCCCTTTGGAGGAGTGCCCCAAAAGAGAGGAAGGAAAAATGTAGAATATTAAATTATAAATATCCCCCAACGATAATCTCCTCACCCAA
>JAIKYE010000040.1 GCA_024683455.1 Bacteroidaceae bacterium | reverse complement strand
GCAGCTCGTTTCCTTGGTATGACTGTAGGTAATAACCCTGAGTACATCCAGTTCCTGCAACTTATCCTGGGTACTATTAAGGAGGAGAACAAGAAACACAGCATCCACGATAAGAAGAAGCCTTTCCTCTTCAACTCCGAGGTTGTTCCCGCTGAAGGACTGGGTGGCAAGAACTATCGTTGGGACAAGGAGGACGGCTACTGGGTACCAGAGGACGAGAACCTCTATAACTCTTATTTCTACGATGCTCACGACGATACTCGCGTGCTCGACAAGTTCATTCTGCACGGACGTCAGACTTATCAGTTTACTGATGGCGGCAGCGCTTTGCACTGTAACTTGCAGGATCACCTCTCTAAGGAGCAGTACCTGAAGCTTATCGACTTCGCTATCGAGAACGGTACTTCGTACTATACGTTCAACATTCCCAACTCGAAATGTGAGGACTGTGGCCATATCATCAAGAAGCCTGTAGATGTCTGCCCATGCTGTGGCAGCAAGAATATCACGCAGTACACACGTATCATCGGCTATCTGCGTCCCATTCCTGCATTCGGAAAGGATAGGCAGATTGAGGCTGCCAAACGTACCTACAGCTGCGGTCTTGGATGATGAAGTACGTTGATGAAAAAGAGGTCTTTGCCGAGATTCCCGACGAGATAACCTTGGCTGTCAGTATCAGTGGCTGTCCCATTCACTGTCCTGGTTGTCATAGCCAATATCTTTGGGCTGATGTGGGTGAGCCGCTAACCACCGAAGCATTGTCTTCTATGTTGCAGAGTCATGTGGGAATAACATGCCTCTGCCTGATGGGAGGCGATCAGGACCCTGCCGAGATTGACCGACTGGCCGGCTGGGTGAAGGAGAACTTCGATGTGCATACCGCATGGTATAGTGGCCGCAATGAGCTACCGAAGGAGATTCAGTTGGCCCACTTCGATTACCTGAAGACCGGTCCCTACGATGATGCCTGCGGACCGCTGAATGTCCGCACAACGAACCAAAGGCTCTATCGCGTAGAGAATGGCAAACTGACCGACATTACTCACCGCTTCTGGAAGTAAAGAAAAAAGATTATTTCAAGTGACCCTCGAGAGTTGGACGACAAACTTTCGGGGGTCTTGCTATTAATACCAGCAATTGTTACTATAAATAGTAGTATCTTTTTCTATTAATACATGCAATATCCCCTATTAATACCAACAACTGAAAGCATTTTCACACCCTTTTCAAAATATAAAGATTATTTGTAATTTCGATTCTTCACTCTTGACTTATTTTTTTCTCTCCCACGTGTGGCAGTAAAAAAATCCACGTGTAGAAAATATGTCTTCCTAACTAGGCAGCGTATATTTTGTCAATAAGCTTTCCTTGAAAATTGACTATCAGTTTACCGTTTACGGTCATTATTTCATTGAACATTGAACGTTATCATATTTTTACTTTTCACTCTTCACTTCCCTTCGGGAGTTTTCGTTTTCGTTGAAAACAGTTAACACCTCATTTGATTGTTGTTGAGCTACGATGGTTGTCAGCTTTGTCGAACATGAGGTATTGCGACAAAACCTCATGCTTTTTTCCCCGATAACCATCGGCTCTCAGAGGCATTCTTATGATGTTTGAACGAAAAATGCGAATCACAGGGCAATTTAGGAACAAAAATACAATACTCAGGAAGAGCTATAAACAAAAAAAGAACTTCACGTTTTGTGAAGCTCTTTCTGTTGGGCTACCCGGACTCGAACCAGGAAAGGCAGGACCAGAATCTGCAGTGTTACCATTACACCATAGCCCAATAAATTGCGGGATGAACCCGTTTTGCGCTGCAAAGGTATGGACTTTTTCCGAACTGACAAAACTTTATGCCAAAAAAATACAAAAAATTTGCATTATCGCATAACTCTCTGTACCTTTGTAGCCAATTAAAAATGATAAAAAAGTTGAAGAAAGAAAAGAATCTCCTTGTAGAAGCTATCGTACAGGGAATGCAGGATAAGAAAGGTAAGAACATTGTTGTGGTGAACTTGTCAGAGATACCAGATACTATTTGTAGCTACTTCGTCATTGCTACTGGCGGTTCCCCTTCACAGATACAGGCTCTGGCTCGCAGCGTAGGCGATAAGGCGTTGGAACTGGCTCATCAGAAGCCGTTGGCTGTAGATGGCCTTCAGTACTCTCAATGGGTAGCAATGGATTTTGCTGAGGTAATCGTGCATATCCTGTTGCCAGAGGAACGTGCCTTCTATGACATAGAGCACCTTTGGGCTGATGCCCAATTGACACAGGTTCCCGACTTGGATTAAAGAAACAGTAAAGACCTATGAGTAAACAAAAGAAACCCAAATATCCGCAGTTCAGCCTTACTTGGCTGTATCTGATTATTGCTGTCGTACTGGGATTCCTTATCCTGAACGGCGGCAGCGGCTCATTGTTGGATGGCGGGTCCAAGGAAGTGACTTACAGTCAGTTCAAGGATTACGTCAGAAAGGGCTATGCCAAAAAGATTGTTGTAAACAAAAAGGAAGGAACGCTGATGATGTACGTAGAGCCTTCGCATCTGCGTGATGTGTTCCCTACCACCAACATAAAACCGGGTGCTACCAGTGTGGTGCAGTCACAATATCCTTCCAACGACAAACTGGAGGACTTCGTGGAGCAAGAGCATGACGCCGGTCATTTTAGCGGTGACGTGAAATATGAGAACGGAAGCGACGCCATCTCCAATTTCCTGTGGAGCTTTGGTCCTTTAATCCTTATAGCCCTTTTCTGGATTTTCATCATGCGCCGTATGGGCGGTGGTGGAAGCAGTAGCGGCGGTGGAGGTCCTATGGGTATCTTCAACGTTGGTCGGAGCCGTGCTCAGTTGGTAGATAAGGAAGAGGCTGCCAAGGTTACTTTCAAGGATGTTGCGGGTCAGGCAGGTGCCAAGCAGGAGGTACAGGAAATAGTTGAGTTCCTGAAGAATCCGGGCAAATACACCGAATTGGGTGGTAAGATACCCAAGGGTGCTTTGCTGGTAGGCCCTCCAGGAACGGGTAAGACCCTTTTGGCAAAGGCTGTGGCAGGCGAGGCAGATGTTCCCTTCTTCTCTATGTCGGGTAGCGACTTTGTGGAGATGTTTGTGGGTGTCGGTGCCAGTCGTGTGCGTGACCTTTTCCGTCAGGCCAAGGAGAAAGCCCCCTGTATTATCTTCATCGATGAGATAGATGCTGTGGGACGTGCCCGTAGCCGTGGTATTCAGATGGGCGCCAATGATGAGCGTGAGAGTACGCTGAACCAGTTGCTTACCGAGATGGATGGTTTTGGTACCAACAGCGGTGTGATCATCCTGGCTGCTACCAACCGTGCAGATATCTTGGATAATGCTCTGCTGCGTGCAGGTCGTTTCGACCGCCAGATTCATGTGGATCTGCCCGATGTGAATGAGCGTAAGGAAATCTTCCAGGTACATCTGCGTCCTGTGAAGACCGATGATACGGTAGATATTGACTTCCTGGCCCGTCAGACTCCAGGCTTCAGCGGAGCTGATATTGCCAACGTCTGCAATGAGGCTGCCCTGATAGCTGCCCGCAACAGCAAGAAGGCTGTGGGCAAGGATGATTTCTTGGCTGCCGTTGACCGTATCATAGGTGGTCTGGAGAAGAAGACCAAGGTGATGACTGCCGAGGAGAAGCGCACCATTGCTCTTCACGAAGCGGGTCATGCTACCATCAGTTGGTTGCTTCAGTATGCCAATCCCCTTGTCAAGGTAACTATTGTACCCCGTGGTCGTGCCCTTGGTGCTGCCTGGTATTTGCCGGAGGAGCGTCAGATTACCACGCGTGAGCAGATGCTCGACGAGATGTGTGCTACCTTGGGTGGCCGCGCCGCAGAGGAACTCTTCACGGGACACATCAGCAGTGGTGCCATGAACGACTTGGAGCGTGTGACCAAGCAGGCTTACAGTATGATTGCCTACATGGGTATGGCTGATGAGTTGCCTAATATCTGCTATTACAACAATCAGGAGTATAACTTCCAGCGTCCCTATAGCGAGGCTACGGCTCAGCTCATAGACAAGGAAACGCAGAAGATGATAGCTGAACAGTATCAGCGTGCCAAGGACATTCTCAGTCAGCATACCGAAGGTCATGCCCAGTTGGCTCAGCTCCTCGTGGAGCGTGAGGTTATCTTTGCCGAGGATGTAGAGCGCATCTTTGGTCCCCGCCCCTGGAGCAGCCGTACCGAGGAACTCTTAAGTGAAGAAAACGGCCTCACCCCAGCAGCCTCACCCCAGCAGCCTCACCCCTAACCCCTATCCCGTGGGCGAGGGGAACTCTTAATGTTCAATGTTCAATGTTCGCTAACCGCTAACCGCTCAACGTTCAATGAAAAATCTCATCACTCGCACCCTCACAGGTTTGATATATGTATTGCTGCTGGCAGGCTGCACAATTTACAGCCCTATAACCGCCTTTTTCTTTTACGGCATAGTTGCTGCAGCAACCCTTTATGAGTTTGGTACTGTTATGAACCAGCATGCAGGCGCCAGTATGCCCCGTGCCATCAACTCACTGGCAGGTTTTATCTTGGTGGCTGCCATCTGGCTTTTCTGCATTGGCAGCATCACAGCTCCCCGCGTGATGGGTGTGTGGGCTTTTCTCTTGATGTACATAATGGTGAGCGAGCTATATCGCGGCAGTCAGGATTCTATCCGAAACTGGAGCCTTGCCTTAGCTTCACAGCTATATGTGGCATTACCCTTTGCCTTACTTCCTTTGCTCAGTATCAATACCGACATAGAAGCAGGGCAGATGGCTTATACCTGGATTTATCCGCTGGCTCTCTTTATCTTCCTATGGGTGAATGATACGTTTGCTTATCTCTCAGGACTCACTCTGCATGGCATCTTCCCTTGGAAGCTGTTCCCCAGTGTATCGCCCAAGAAGACATGGGTAGGCAGCATAGGCGGTTGTCTCTTCACTCTCATGGCCAGTGTGGCTATCTGGTGTGTACAGCCCGGAACGCTTAGCTTCTTCCAGTGGATGGGTTTTGCTGCCGTTGTCGTTGTCAGCGGTACGTTTGGCGACCTGGTGGAGAGTCATATCAAACGCCAGCTTGGCATTAAGGACAGTAGTCATATACTTCCTGGACACGGCGGCCTGCTGGACCGTTTTGACAGTAGCCTGTTGGCTATTCCCGCAGTGACAGTTTATTTTATACTAATATAAAGTTATGCGTTTAATTCTTTGTTTGCTATCACTAATATTATTAAACTCTTTTTCTTGCAGCGCAGAAACACACAAACTTCCCCTTTTAAAGATATACTTCGAGGCAAGGATAAAGGCAGGTATGGAGTATTCCAACGGCTCTATGCAACTCACGGACGAGAATGGTGCTGTGGTAGAGCTTCCTGCAAAGTTTAAGACACGAGGTGCTACTGCCAGTCACTACATGATGAAGCCCTCGCTGAATATGAAGTTGCGTACCCCCGATTATGCCGAGGAGGCAGACTCCGCTCTCTTAGGTATGCGCTCTTGCTCATCATGGATTCTGGATGCCATGGCCATTGACCGTATCTGTATGCGTAACCGTGTGGCTTTTGATATCTGGAATGAGTTCTCCCGTCTGCCCTACGATACGCAATATGACGGACGTAACGGTACGGAGGGAAGGTTTCTTGAATTGTATATCAACGACCAATACTATGGCATCTATTGTCTGTCAGACCGTATCAACCGCAAGCTTCTCAACCTGAAGAAAGTGCAGGAAAAGGAGGATGGCAGTGTGGTTGTGCGCGGAGCCTTGTACAAGAGTGGTACCCAGGATATTCTCAACCAGAACGAGCCTGGCTACAGCGAGGATTCTTCGGTCTGCGTCGTAGCATGGCACGATGCTTGGGAACTTACCTACCCCGAGGAATATGGTGGTCTTCAGGCATGGAAGCCTTTGCAGGATGCCATCCTTAAAGGTCAGACGAGGGATTATATCAAGAAATATTTCTATTTGGAGAATCTGGCCGACTATCAGCTTCTGGTTATGGCACTTGCTATCGAGGACAACTGGGGCAATAAGAATCGTTATCTGAGTGTACGTAACATCACAAAGAATATCGACGACCCAAAGGCAGAGGAGGCCAACCGTCGCCGTTTTGTTATCACCCCTTGGGATTTGGATACCAGTCTGGGAGGCCGCTATGACGGTTCGTATTATAATGGCAATTATACCGACATGCCTATGATAGGCTTCTTCAACAATGCTCCTTTCCCCATTTCCCCTTTGGTTAGTGATGATGATTATCTGAAAATCCTCAAGCAGCGTTGGATAGAAGGTCGTAAGGGTGCTTTCTCCATCCCCTCTGTATTTAGGAAGCTGGAAGCATATCGTGACCTCTTCATCCAAAGTGGAGCATGGAAACGTATGACCGATTACTTCGAGGGACAGAAATCGCGTCCTATGTATGTTCTGGACCTTGCCCGTGAGATTTCCCTCATAGAGCAATGGTATGTTGACCGCTTCTTAGAGATGGATGACTATTTTGGTATTCCCAGAACGCAGGAGATTACAGACGAGATTCAGACAATAAAAAAAGAGCAGGTAAAAGAGCTGCATGATTTCTACGACCTGAGCGGTCGTAAGGTCAATTCCCAGCCCAAAAACGGTGTCTATATTGCCAATGGCAAGAAGATGCTTTTTTGAGGGGCAAGGGGCAAGAGTCAAGGGGCAAGAGCCTAAGGTTTGGTGTCCCCGTGAACGGCTTTTCTGATCTCGTTTACCAGTTCTTGGAACACCTGTTCCTGCTTTTCCTTATTATCCTTATAATGTTCGATGATATCACGCCATATTGCTATCATCTGGGACATTTTTAGCTCAAAGTCCCCGTTTCCTCCTTCTGTTTTAGACTCCAGAAAAAGTGCCGTGGGGCATGCCGTAGTTATTCTCCATGGCACGTCGTTGGCGATGAAAAATACGGTCAGCCTTCATCAGCGTCTTAACTGTCAATGCCCTTGCTGCTGACAACGAGTCTAAAACATCTTTTTGCTTCATTTTTATACCTTAAACTGTTAAATAGTGTTTATTGTGTCCGTGGTACGGACACTTTTTCTAATACCTTGCCGTTTCTCAATACCTTTGCGCCGTCGATCGGCAACATCCGTTTAATAACGAAGTAGAACTTAATTTTATTGTAGAAAATGGACACAAAAACATTCATTGAGGAAAATGTTCCCCAGACCGGTGAGATACCCCCTATAATAGCCCAGTTGAATCAGCGTATTTATGTGCTCCAAGAGGAGTGCCAAAAACTTCGCAGCCAACTGGTGGTCTTTAAACAAGAAAAACAAAAAGAAAAACAAGATTCTCCCCACACCCCTCTTCAAATAAAAGAAAAAATAAAAGAAAAAAACCACTACCACAACTCAAAGATGGTTTCTGAAAATGACCAGAAAAAAGGCTCTCAAAAAGCTCGTAGGGAGCCTTTCGTTCCTCCTACTTTGGAAGAGGTGCAGGCTTACATGGATGAGATAGGGGAGAAGAGGTTTACGGCAGTGAGGTTCTGGAACTATTATGAGGCAAAAGGCTGGGTGCTGGGAAAGGTAAAGATGAAGTTCTGGAAGCGCGTACTGGACAACTGGTCCAGCGGGAGAAACGACGGTTCCAGAAGGTGGGGAGCGGCAAAGGCTCCCGCCCAGCAGAACGTGGTAACCTTCAACGCGTTCAAACCCATGGAGACCAAGGGAGCGGTAAGCTATGTGGAGTATGAACGCATGAAAAGGGAAGGAAGAGTATGAAATCTGAATGTAAGTTACAAACCCAACACAAACAGTATCTCTTATGCAAGCAATGACAAGACAGCAGTTGGCGGCTTATGCCGGAGTGGATGCGAGAACCCTGCGCAATTGGATAAGACCCCATCAGGAACAACTGTGGCAGATGGGTATGCCCAAGGGAAAGGGTGCCCTGCCTCCCAATGTGGTAAAGTGGCTTGCCAACCATTATGGCATAGATGTCGAGCCGTAAAATCGGCAAGAATCGACATAAATCGACAAGAATGGACGTATAGCGGAAAACGCCCCCTCCCAGATGTCGTACCTTTGCACTCGGTAAGCGAACCACATGGAAAAGCATGTCACCTTTGACTTATTGAGAGCATCTGAACGAGTCGTTGAGATAGTCTGAACAACTCATGGAGATATTCTCTTTACCCCCATGGAGACTATCTCAACGACTCATGGAGACTATCCGGATAGCTCGTTCAGACCGTCTCAATAAAAACCCTCTGTGAGTAGCGCAACGAATGTGTTTAACGTTTAATTCAGAAAAATGAGTCAGAAATTTATTAAAGCACAAAACAAGATCAGCACCAGCAAAGCGTACAAGAAGTACTTCGCGAGTGCCGTTTATGACAGCCGTTTCATCGGCACCGAGGAGCTTTCGGATTTCATCCAGCGTCAGGCATCTGTCAAGAAGAGCGATATCAAGGCGGTGCTCCAGGAGCTGGGCGAGGCCTTCAAGCACTTCTTCGAGATGGGACAGAAAATCAAGCTCGATGGTATCGGTATCTTCAAGGTGGGCTTCAGCTCTATCGGTGTGGAGAAGGTAGAGGACTGCAATGCGCAGACCATCACCACCCGTCGTGTACTCTTCCAGCCCGAGACAGTACGTGTCGTTGTGGGACAGGAGAAGAAGGAAAACGGTACCGTGAAGCAGAAGTATGTGAATGCCATCACCATGCTGAAGGATGTCATCTTCGAGGAGACGCATGAGAATGCGGTGGGCAAAAGCGAAGGAAACGGCCTCACCCATGACAGCCTCACCCCTAACCCCTCTCCCGTGGGCGAGGGGAATGATAACGGGAACGGGAACGGTGGCTCGGATGAGTAGGTTAGTGGTTAAAGATTAGGGATTAGAGATTAGCGGAATTCAGTAAACTGTAAACTAAACACCCTTAGCTCCCTCTCCTTTCGGAGAGGGCGGGGGGTGAGGCTTGTTGTCAGATGTGTCCGGGGTGAGGCGATTCCATAAACTGTGAGGGTCTTGAAAAACAATTTTCAACTTTCAATTATCAATTTTCAACTGGAATGTACGCTGCCTGCGCTCTGACATCACCTCTAACCCTTATTAAAACCTCCTATGGCGCTGAGCGCCAAGAGATCTTATAAATAATCTATATTAATTCTCTACTATGCCCTACGGGCAAGAAATTATCTCACGCAGAACCGATGGAGCAGCGAGAGCCGAAGAAAGTTTACTTTCATTTGGCCGAGTCGTGACAGAGGAAGACGATAGTCAAATCGCAAAAACCGCGGAAAGTTTGATTGTGGCTGATGCTTAGTCTCTCTTTCGAGAGCCAATGATGTCTTATTTCCAGTCTGAGCTTATAAGAACAAGCTCTTAACGCTCATACTATAAATAACCCATCACCGCCTTACAGCGGTTCAGCATCAGCCACAACCAAACGAGAG
>JAIKYE010000104.1 GCA_024683455.1 Bacteroidaceae bacterium | reverse complement strand
GTTGAAGTTATACTCAGTCGTAAACTTATTGCGCAGCAACTGAGTCTGCTTGTCTGGCAGGGGGAAAAGAGACTTCCATTCGTTGTATAATTCTTCTATTTTCATAAGTGTACCACCATTTTAACGGGGTTATATACCACCTAAATAACGAAATTCTACCGTTTTTTATTATACATACCACCTAAATAAGTGGGGTTTGTACCACCTTTTTGTTGCAAATATACAAATTAAATCTTAGAATCAGATACGAAATTATGAAAAAAATCACCTTTTAGGTGATGGATTTGCAAGGTTTTTTAACGGATTAGTGGGTCAGAGGGTAGTTTGAGGCGGTTTTGACTCTGGTTTTGCACTTTTGCAGTTTTGCACTTTTGCACTTTTGACTTTAGTGTTTTCTAAAAGTGCAAAGCAGAGGGGTGGCTCCCAGATGGGTCGGATGGGAAGGAGATGGAATGAAATGTTAAATTATAGCTTTATTATTATATATTATTAATAATATATAATAATAAAATTCCTGCCTGAATGGAATCCCCGAACCTTAATGTCAAGTCTGCAAAAGCGCAAAAGTGCAAAACCTTTTAAACGATAACTAAACAATGATAAAATAATTGCTAAAAGTTTTGGCGATATCATGAAAAATCAGTACCTTTGCAACATAGTTGCAAAACTGACATAAGGCAACAAAATTTGCGGCATAGCCAAAGAGAAAATTTTTCTTAGTGCACAAGATAGTTTTTCATAGCCAAACCGCAAAAACCACGACTAAGGAATAGGTTTTAAGGAAGAGGAAAAATTTTTACACCCTTAAAATTTATTTGTTTTATGGCACTTAAAGTAAAGGCAGTAGAAAGACTGCTGAAGTTTGACAAGGAATCGGCGGGCAAGTACCGCTATGTGATGAAGGCCGACCTGTACACCAGCCTGACTCAGGCAAAGGTGATCAAGGAGGCTGCCCTGCGCAGTGGCGTCAGTCAGGGCGTGATGAAAGCCTGCTGGGATGCAGCTGGCGAGGTTATCAAGGCATGGGCTACCGAAGGCCACAGCGTGGCACTGCCCGGACTGGGAACCATGCGCTTCGGTCTGCGAAGCAAGGCTGTGGAGAATGTGAACGACGTAAAGACCAGCCTCATCGAGAGCCGCCGCATCATCTTTACTCCCTCGGTTGATTTGAAGGACGAGCTGGCCAACACCGCCATCCAGATCACCTGCATCGACCGCAACGGCAACGAGGTGAAGCGTGTGACCTCTACCTCTGGCGAGGTGGAAGACCCAGAAGGCCTCACCCCCGACCCCTCTCCGAAAGGCGAGGGGGGAGATAACGGTGGTGGAAACGGTGACTCGGATGAGTAGCCTCACCCCTAACCCCTCTCCGAAAGGCGAGGGGAAAAGCCTCACCCCTAACCCCTCTCCGAAAGGCGAGGGGAAAAGCCTCTCCCCTAACCCCTCTCCGAGGAGAGGGGAACTTGGGGAGAGTCCCATTCATCAACTCTTTAACATTTTAACTGTTTAACTGTTTAACAAAGTCCTCAGAACCTCAGCTCATTAGCCTTGCTCTAAATAGTTCCCTTCTCCCACGGGAGAGGGGTTAGGGGTGAGGCCAGAGGGCTGGGGAGAGGCCGATATGATTATGAAAAGAGAAACGTGGAAATTCGTCATTCAGACGATACTGGCTGTACTGACAGCCATTGCTACCAGCTTCGGTGTAACAAGCTGTATGAATTAGTGCCATGCACTAAAAGTGGAGAGGACTGACAGTTATATGCTGCCAGTCCTCTTTCTGTTGACTCATCTCCCTCCTGTTAACAAGCTGGAGACGTTAGGGGTATAGCTTTACAGTTCTGCGTCGCTGCATTGGAAGGTGTTGCCGCGGCGGATGTCGCCTGTGGAGAGACCCAACTTCAGCCACTTCATGCGCTGCTTGCTGGTGCCGTGGGTGAAGGTCTCGGGCTGTGAGTAGCCGCGTGCCTTCTCCTGCAGGTAGTTGTCGCCAATCACCTGGGCACAACGGATGGCTTCCTCCAAGTCTCCATCCTCGAGACTGCCAAACATCTCATTGTCGTGATATGCCCATACGCCGGCATAGAAGTCGGCCAAAAGTTCCAGACGGACACTCACCTTGTTGGCTTCCTTCTGGTTGAGGCGCGACATCTGCTCGTGCGCCTTACCCAGCGTTCCCAACAGATATTCTACGTGGTGTCCCACCTCGTGAGCTATCACATAGGCATAGGCAAAATCGCCATCGGCACCCAGCTGCTGCTTCATGGAAGAGAAGAAGGAGAGGTCGATATACAGGCACTGGTCTGCAGAGCAATAGAATGGGCCCATGCTGCTCTGACCGTTTCCGCAAGCCGTCTGGACGCTACCCGTATAGAGCACCATGCGAGGGGGCTCGTAGGTGCGTCCCAACTTCTTGAACTCCTCTGTCCACACATCTTCCGTTCCTGCCAGAATCTGCTTAGAGAACTTGGCCAGCTCCTGCTCCTCCTGCGTAAACTCGCGTCCGCCCTCTGCCTGCTCCGTGACATTGAGGTTCAGCAGTTCGGGGTTACTGACAACACTGTTGAAGACATCACCCAGGCTACCGCCCGAGAGCAATGTAATCAAGGCTATAACGATAATGCCACCGATACCGCCTATGCCGCCCATCTTGGCAGCCGACATACCTCTGCGGTCATCCACATTGGTACTTTCTCTTCTTCCGTTCAGTTTCATTGTTAGTTTGGTTTACTATTTACCGTTTACCGTTTACTGTTTCAGGTTTCGCTAACCGAATTTTCAATTTTCATTTTTCAATTTTCAATTTGCTAAAGTCTAGTCGACTTTAGCTAAACGCAAAGGTAAATGGTTTTATTATTCCATGCAAGTAAAAATATAAAAAAAAGCGTGCAGCCATTTCTGACTGCACGCTTTTCTTATCATTTATGCGTAATTACTTACTTCACCTCTTCGAAGTCGGCATCCTGAATATCGGGACCCTGCTGACCGCCGTTGTTGGCACCACCCTGTGCACCGGCGTTCATATCGGGACCGGGCTGTGCACCGGCCTGCTGAGCAGCCTGATACATCTTCTGAGCAGCATTGTTCAACTCAGCTGTAGCAGCATCGATAGCAGCGATGTCCTGAGCCTTGTGAGCATCCTTCAGCTTGCCAAGGGCAGCCTCAACCTCGCTCTTGATCTCGGGAGAAATCTTGTCGCCACTCTCCTTCAGCATGTTCTCTGTCTGGAAGATCATACTGTCGGCCTGATTCAGCTTGTCAATCTTCTCACGCTCCTTCTTATCGTTCTCAGCATTAGCCTCTGCCTCTGCCTTCATACGCTCGATTTCCTCCTTGCTCAGACCAGAGCTTGCCTCGATACGGATAGCCTGCTCCTTGCCTGTAGCCTTATCCTTGGCACTTACCTTGAGGATACCGTTGGCATCGATGTCGAAGCTAACCTCGATTTGAGGAACACCACGACGTGCGGGAGCAATACCCTCGAGGTTGAACTGACCTACGCTCTTGTTCTGGCTGGCCATAGGACGCTCGCCCTGCAGAACGTGGATGGTAACGGCTGTCTGGTTGTCGGCAGCAGTAGAGAATACCTCGCTCTTGTGGCAAGGAATAGTTGTGTTGGCATCAATCAGCTTGGTCATTACACCACCCATGGTCTCGATACCCATTGACAGAGGAGTAACGTCGAGAAGAACGATGTCGCTCTTGTCACCTGCCAATACGGCACCCTGAATAGAAGCACCTACGGCAACTACCTCATCGGGGTTAACACCCTTGCTGGGCTCCTTACCGAAGAAGTCGGCAACCAACTTCTGAACGGCGGGGATACGGCTGGAACCACCTACGAGGATTACCTCGTCGATGTCGCTGTTGCTCAGACCGGCATCCTGCATAGCCTTCTGGCAGGGAACCTTACAAGCCTGAATGAGGCTGTCTGCCAACTGCTCGAACTTAGCACGAGTCAGTGTCTTAACCAAGTGCTTGGGCACACCGCCTACGGCAGTGATGTAAGGAAGGTTGATCTCTGTGGTAGTAGAACTTGACAGTTCAATCTTTGCCTTCTCAGCTGCTTCCTTCAGACGCTGCAGAGCCATAGGATCCTGCTTCAGATCGATACCCTCTTCAGCCTTGAACTCGCTAGCCATCCAGTCGATTATAACCTGGTCAAAGTCATCACCACCCAGGTGAGTATCACCATTGGTAGAAAGCACCTCGAACACACCGCTACCAAACTCTAGAATAGATATATCAAATGTACCACCTCCAAGGTCAAATACGGCTATCTTCATATCCTTGTTAGACTTGTCTACACCATAAGCCAGAGCGGCAGCTGTGGGCTCGTTCACGATACGCTTAACATCCAGACCGGCAATCTGACCAGCCTCCTTGGTAGCCTGACGCTGAGAGTCAGAGAAGTAAGCAGGAACGGTGATGACAGCCTCTGTAACCTCCTGACCCAAGTAATCCTCGGCAGTCTTCTTCATCTTCTGAAGAATCATGGCGCTGATTTCCTGAGGAGTGTACTGACGGCCATCGATATCAACACGTGGAGTGTTGTTGTCACCGCGTACTACTGTATAAGGTACGCGTGCTATTTCCTTCTGTACCTGATCATAGGTCTCACCCATGAAACGCTTGATAGAGAAGATGGTCTTCTTAGGGTTGGTGATAGCCTGACGCTTTGCAGGATCACCTACCTTACGCTCACCACCATCTACGAATGCTACAATAGAGGGAGTGGTACGCTTACCCTCGCTGTTAGCAATAACTGTGGGCTCATTGCCCTCGAAAACGGATACACAGCTGTTAGTGGTACCCAAGTCAATTCCAATAATCTTTCCCATAACTTTATCTTTTTTTTATTTGTTTATTCTAAATTTAAATTCTCTCAATACTCAACCGTAAACAGTAAACGGTAAACGGTAAACCAACACGAGTATCCACCTGAAATGAAACAAAGGGTGTGCCAAATGGCAAAATGGCAAAAAATATGCCACATTGTCAGCCATTCTTCAAAGACGAGTCATCACCTGAAGAATGGGCAAATCAAGATATTTGGGGAAAAAGTGAAAATTATATGCAGAAAATTTTGATTTATGCAAAATAATATGCAATTTTGTGCCGCATTATATGCAAAAACACGCAGAAAAAGCAAAAAAATGCAAAACTTTATATAAAATAACAACCTTAAATTTATGTGTATGAAAAAATTTTTCATTTCATTTGTTTCTTTGCTATTCCTGTCAATAGCATCATGGGGAGACGACGTAGCAACCGTCGACGGAATTAAGTACAAACTTAATGGTAGTAACGCTACCGTCACGTATCCAAATGACAGTAAGCCGAACGATGGAAACAATCGTAGTTCTTACACTGGAGATATCACTATCCCTGCCACCATCACAGTAGATGAGGTCACATACAATGTAACAGCAATTGGTGAATATGCGTTCCGTAGTGCGAACATTACTTCTTTGACTCTACCCGAGGGATTGGTAACTATTGATTACAAAGCTATTCATAAGACAGGTATAAGCCAACTCACAATTCCTAATTCTGTAACAACACTAGGACAAGAGTCGTTGTCAGAGAATTCTAATTTAACAACGATTACTTTAGGTTCACATATTGCTGATAACAAGTTGGCGAGTTGGGCTTTCTGGCGTTCTTCTGGCGCATACGATGTATATATGATTTGCGACACAAAAGCTGAATTATCTCACAATGAAACTTTTGATGACACTCATGCATCCACAATACACGTGTACCCTTCTGTATATGCCCAGTACAAGAAAGACACTAATTGGAATATTTACAATATTGTAGCAGATCTCCCAAAGGATTATACCTATGCTGAACTGCAGGATATTATAGCCTCAAACGAGAATATCCTTAATAATGAAGTAGGAACTGATCCTGGTTATTATGTTGCAAGTAGTACAACGGCTTTAAACAATGCCGTAAATAATGCAAAATCTCTTACTCCTGAAGCATCTTCAAGTGATATTTTTACTGCAATTCGAAACATGTGTGAGGCTGTAATATCTTTGGAATGTAATCCTCTTCCTGAAGGCTATTATTATATAGAAAATGTATATGATGGCAAATTCATGTGTTCTTACCCAAAGCCAGAGCCTGAAAATTCAGGTATTCTAAATAAAGATTTTAATCAGGATTTAAAGTTCTATTTTAAACTTATTAAGGATGGTGACGACTGGTTAATTCAGGGCAACGATCCAGATCATATGTATTTTGGAGATCCTAACAGCGCCTACACCAACTATCCAACAGTAAGAGTAGAAAATACATATAAGCAAAAAATAACTGCTGTTGGTGCAGGTAAGTTTAAGATACAATACAATGATGGTTCCAATTTAAGTAAGCCTTATTCAAACAATGGAAGTTGGGTTACATTTAATACCTTTAACGAAGGTAGCGCTGACGAGGCTCGTATGTACTGGCGTTTCCGTAATGCAGAAATTCTCTCTAAGACTGATGTTGCAAACAAAGTGGCTACTGCAGTAGGTAATGGAGAGACTCATCTTGACCTTAGTGGCTATCTCTTGGAAAATGATGTTGACGCATCAGATATGCTGGCATCTGGTACGAATCTGCTTGTAAAGGTAGCATCTACTTCTGGTATTACAGGTCAGAACATTGTAAATGATGGTGTTTGTGCTAACCTCGCTCTGACAGACAAGGAACCATTTGGTTATGATGAGGACATTACTGCAACATATGCAACATATAGCCGTAATGTTACCAACAAGTTTGGTACTATCTGCTTGCCCTTCGCAGTAAGCAGCGACGAGAATGTTCAGTACTATACACTGAATAAGGTAGAAAACTCTACTCTCTACCTGACAACTGCAGCTACCGTAGAGGCTGGCGTTCCTGCTGTCTTCGAGATGAAGAACGGTACAATGCTGACAGCTATTGCTTCTGATGCAACGGTTAAGGGTAGCGTCGTAAATGGTGACGGCACACTGAAACTGATTGGTACATTCGCAGGCGAGACCATCACAACAAACCTGTCCAACAGCTACTACATCAGCAGCGATAAGTTCCGTCAGGCTACAAACTCTATTACCGTCAATCCCTTCCGCGCTTACTTCACAACAACAAGCAACGAGGTGAAGGCATTCGACCTCTCTACAGAAGACAATGAGACAGCCATAAATAATGTTCAAAGTTCTATCAGCAATGTTCAGTCTATCTTTGATGCCAACGGCATGAAGCTGCAGTCTCTGCGCAAGGGTCTGAACATCGTAAAGAAGAACGATGGTAACGTTCAGAAGATTATGGTTAAGTAAACGGAAGTGAAACTATAAAATGATTGCGAAAATGAAAAAGATATATATTGCTCCAGAATTGGTCGTAGTAAAGATTAATCCCATAAGCGTAATTTGTGGTTCTGAAACAATACCCGGGGGAGATAACGAAGTGGATGGCGTAGCAGAAGCTCCCGAATTCCGCTGGAGACATTCATGGGAAGACGAGTGGTAAAGAAAAGCGTTTATTGGTAATAAGATTAAGTTGTTTTAAGGAGGGACAAGCCTGGAGTTTTCCAGGCTTGTCTTTTTTTACCCATAATTCTCTGCTTTTTGCAAGAATAACAAAAAATATGGTATTATTTTTGCATACATTGGTAGTTTTTTTATAATTTTGCAACACAAAACGTTGATATTAATCTTTAAACTAACACAAATATGAAGAAGATTCTGTTATTGGGACTCTATGCCTTATCTGTTTGCATCATAGCAAATGCACAACCTGATGAAAGAAGTCTGAAAGATGCCTACAAGAACTATTTTATGATAGGTGTAGCTGTAAACCAGCACAACATCTCTGAGGCGGAGCAAGCAGCCTTGGTGAAGAAGGAGTTCTGCAGTATAACAGCCGAGAATGACATGAAGCCTGTATCTGTCCACCCCGAAGAGGGAAAGTGGACGTGGGAGCGTGCTGACAAGATAGCAAACTTCTGTCGCCAAAACGGAATCAAACTGCGCGGCCATACCCTGATGTGGCACAATCAGATGTGCGACTGGATGTTCTACGACAAGAAGCACAGGCTGGTAAAGAAGGAGGTGCTCTTCGCACGTATGCGCGAACATATTCATACCGTAGTAAACCGCTACAAGGATGTGGTGTACTGCTGGGATGTGTTCAACGAGTGCATTACCGATGGTGGAAGAAGACCTGGTGCAGAAGACCAGCCTCTGAGAGAATCTACCTTCTATAAGATTTGCGGCAATGATGAGTTTATCCGCAAGGCTTTCGAGTATGCTCGCGAGGCAGACCCCAACGCGCTGCTGTTCTACAACGACTACAACGAGTGCGACCCTGTGAAGCGCGACCGCATCTATAAGATGATAAAGGATATGAAGGCTGCCGGTGTGCCTATCGACGGTATCGGTATGCAGGGACACTACAATATCTATGGCCCATCAGAAGAGGATATGGAGGCTGCCGTAAGCAAATACGCTGAGATAGTGGACCACATTCACGTAACAGAGTTGGATATCCGTATCAACGAGGAGATGGGCGGTCAGCTACGCTTCAGCCGTAACGAGGGGGTGCAGGTGACCAACGACCAAAAACTTCTGCAGGAAGCACAGTACGCTGCTGTGTTCCGCGTATTGCGCCGTCATGCCGACAAGGTGGACTGCGTAACCTTCTGGAACCTGAGCGACCGCGACTCTTGGCTGGGTGTCAACAACTATCCCCTACTCTTCGACCGCGACTACAAGCCTAAGAATGTGTACAAGGTAATCCGTGACTTCATTCCCTCCACAGACAACCCAGACATTAAGGAGGACTTCAAGCCCTCTGCTACGTGCCAGCCCCGTCAGGAATATCCTCAGGTAAACTCTCAGGGCTATGTTCGCTTCCGCGTAAATGCTCCAGGTGCCAAGTATGTCATTGCGTCAGCAGGACACGGCGGCGGTATGGGTGGAACAGTATTGAAGAAGCAGAAGGACGGCTCGTGGATGGGTACTACGCTGTTGCCTGAGGATGAGGGTTTCCATTACTACACCTTATCTATCGACGGTGCTCAGATTATCGACCCAGGTACCAACAGCTACTATGGCGGTGCACGCTGGATGAGTGGCGTGGAGGTTCCTGCCCACGATGAGGCATTCTATGCCGAGCGTACAGACATAGAGCACGGAAATGTGCAGAAGGTTCTGTTCCCCAGCAAGGTGCAGGGTGATCAGCTTCGCGTAGCCTACGTCTATACCCCCGTTGGTTACGACAAGAATCCCAAACAACGCTACCCTGTTCTCTACTTGCAACACGGATGGGGCGAGAACGAGACCTCATGGCCCGTACAAGGTAAAGCCAACATCATCATGGACAATCTGATTGCCGAGGGAAAGGCGCTGCCTTTCATCGTAGTTATGACCTATGGTATGACCAACGATGTAGCATTTGGCCGTCCCTTCGACCGTAACAAGGTGGCTGAGGATTTCCAGAAGGTGCTGGTAGATGAACTGGTTCCCTATGTGGACAGTCATTTCCGTACCAAGGCCGACAAGAAGAACCGTGCTATGGCAGGACTGTCTATGGGTGGTATGGAGACTCACTCCATCACGCTGGCAAGGCCTGAGACTTTCGGGCACTACGGCATCCTGAGCGGTGGCGTATATACACCCGAGGAGATTAAGGATAAGAAGCAGGTGGACTACATCTTCATCAGTTGCGGTAGCAAAGAATGGCCCGACCGCGTCCTAAAGTCTGTAGAAGACCTGAAAGCAGCCGGGCTTAATGCTGAGGGCTATGTCTCTGAAGGCACAGCCCATGAATTCCTAACTTGGCGTCGGAGCCTCTATGTGATGGCTCAGAAGCTCTTCAAGTAATCAATCCTCTGGGGCAGCCAAGGGTGCGCCCTTGGCATTAATGACCTCATAAATCTTGGCAGTGAGTTCCTCGCACAATTCGGGGTTGTCCTTGAGCACTTTCTTGGCTCCTTCCTTACCTTGTGCCAACTTGCTGCCGTTGTAGCTGAACCAAGAGCCGCTCTTCTCGAGGATTCCATACTCTACGCCCAAATCTACAATCTCGCCTACACGGCAGATACCCTCGCCAAAGAGAATCTCGAACTGAGCACGACGGAATGGAGGAGCTACCTTGTTCTTGACAACCTTCACCTTCACCTCGTTACCGATGATTTCATCGCCGTCCTTGATGGCTGAGCTCTTACGGATATCCAGACGAACACTGGCATAGAACTTCAGGGCATTACCACCAGTGGTAGTCTCGGGGTTGCCAAACATCACGCCTATCTTCTCGCGCAACTGGTTGATGAAGATGCAGGTAGTGTTGGTCTTGTTGATGGTAGCGGTAAGCTTACGCAAAGCCTGACTCATCAGACGAGCCTGCAGACCTACCTTGTTATCACCCATATCACCTTCTATCTCGGCCTTGGGAGTAAGGGCTGCAACAGAGTCAACAACCACGATATCAATAGCTGCACTACGAATCAACTGGTCGGCAATCTCCAATGCCTGCTCTCCATTATCGGGCTGAGAGATAAGCAGGTTGTCAACATCTACACCCAACTTGGCTGCATAGAAGCGGTCGAAGGCATGCTCAGCATCGATGAATGCTGCTATACCGCCAGCCTTCTGTGCCTCGGCAATGGCATGAATAGCCAATGTGGTCTTACCTGATGACTCGGGACCATAGATCTCTATGATTCGACCCTTGGGATAACCACCTACACCCAAAGCGACGTCCAATGATATGGAACCGCTGGGGATAACCTCTACATTATCTATCTTTTCCTCGCCAAGCTTCATGATAGAACCCTTTCCGAAGTCCTTCTCTATCTTGGACATTGCTTCCTGAAGGGCCTTCAGTTTGGCAGCCTTCTCATCAAGCATTTCACCTGTTTCTTTTTTTGCCATAACGATATATTTTTAAATTATAATCTAATTTTCACTTCTTTACCTGAGTAATCTACACTCTGCTTCTGCCCTTCAGGGGTAATAATAGTGAAGCTACGCTGCTCCAGCATACCTGGATAGCTGCCTTTGCGCTCACCTATCGTGAGGGTACGGGTACGCTCCTTCCAAGTGATGGGAATGGTAGCATAGACGCCCTTCTCATAGTTGTAATTGTCGCCCTCATCCTCATAGAGCGTGAAGGCGGCATCTGCTCCAGGATACACGTGCAGCTCCAGATTGTCCCACTTCTTCTCCCCTACATATTGCATAACGGGTCCCATAGGCACAATGCTGCCGGCACGCACGAACATAGGCACACGGTTCAACTGCGTCTCTAACGTTACCGTCTGTCCACCCTGATAACGCTTGCCTGTCCAGAAATCATACCAGTTGGCTCCCTTAGGCAAGTACTTTGTAGCAGTCTTAGTCTCTGCCCAGTTAACACCTCTTACATCTTCCTTCTGACTTCCTACATCATTCTTATTCCATCCCGTCATAGCATCGGTACGGATAATCTTCTCCTCCGTGTATTGTGGGTCGAGGATAGGAGCTGCCAAAATGCTCTGGCCAAACAAGAACTCGTCCGTCATATCCCATACACGTCGGTCCTGCGCAAAGTCGCTGAAGAGCGGACGCATATAGCTACCGTCATTGCTGGTCACCTGCCAAGCGGTACCATATAGATAAGGTAGGAGCCGGTAGCGCAGTTGGATAGTCTCTTCTATAGCATCATATACGGGCTCGCCCTTCTGGCCGAACTGCCATATCTCGCGTGGCGCATCGGCGCCGTGACTGCGGAAGACAGGACAGAAGAGGCCGTACTGCATCCAGCGCACATAGAGTTCCTGAAACTGCGGATTGCGGGGAGCAGAGGCTGGTCCCTGGGTATTGTATGCACCACAGAAGAAGCCGCCAATATCGGTATTGAAGTTGGGATTGCCCGTCAACGAGAAGCTCAGTCCGGCAGGTACCTGCTTGCGCAGCATATCCCACGAGGAGTTGACGTCGCCGCTCCACATATTGGAGCCATAGTGCTGCTGACCTGCGAAACTGCTTCGCGTCATGATGAAGACACGCTTGTTACATTGAACATTGAACATTGCCACTTCGTTCTCGCTTAGAGCTCGCGACCCCTTCGGCGTTGAACATTGAACATTGCGTTGTGCCTGATATACGCCACGGACGGTTTCCAAGGGGAAGGCATTACGCAGAGAACGCCATGTGCCGCCTTCCTGACCTGCCTTATGAGCATACGTAGCAGCAGAGCCGTCAAAGCAGTCGGGGTCGGTGGAATCCATCCACCATGCATCCGTTCCATAATCATAGAGCGTCTTCAGATACTTCCAGTAGATAGCTCTTGCCTCAGGCGAGAAAGCATCATATACTCTTACGCCTGACGGATAATCCTTGCGTGGAGGCCAGAAGGTAAGACCGCTCTGTGGCCAAGTCTCGAAGTCAAAGAGCAAATCCTTCTCTGCCAACTCCTTATAAGCCTTCGTCATAGGTCCGAAGCTGGCCCAGATGCTAATCATGAAGTGAGCACCCAGTTTATGCACCTCATCTATCATCTGCGGTCCGTTGGAGAAATCCTCAGACAGGAAGTCCATGCCGTTCCACAGATAGTTAGAGCCCCAGTACTGCCAGTCCTGAATGATACCATCCAAGGGTACGCCCAACTTGCGGTATTGCTGCACAACACCAAGGGTCTCGTTGGCTGTCTTGTAGCGCTCCTTGCTCTGCCAATAGCCGTAGGTCCACAATGGGAACATAGGCACATCGCCCGTAAGGAAACGCATCTGTGCTATGACGCCATCGGCAGAGCCGCCATACATGAAGTAGTAGTCGATAGCCTCACCTACCTCAGATGCCAGCGACATACCGTTCTCGTCATCGTCAAACTGCGTAGGCGAATAGTTGTCCCAGTACAGTCCCCACCCTTTTATACTCTGGATGACGTTCTGGAAATCCTCCAGATTAGACTGTTCCATGCGTTTGTGCTCGCCACGGCGATTCATCTTGCCGTTCTGGATGGTTCCCAGACCATAGATAGCCTCATCCTTATCGAGCGTGAATCGCTGGCATACGCCACTCCAAGCGCCTGAATTATAGAAGCACTCCTTTTCCCTCAGCAGAACTTTTCCGCTGGCAGTCAGGAAGGTCAGACACTTCGAGGAAGGGTCCTGCCTTACCGTCAGCCCGCTACTCCTCCACGTATTGCCGTTATGGCTTACACCCACCCCCTGCGGCTTTGCTGTCACCACAAGGCTCTTGGGCTGCTTGCCCTCCATGGATTTCACTACATGGACTATACTGGGCGTGATAAACTCCACCTTGGTCTCCTGAGACCAAGCCAAGGCACCACTTAGCACAGCGGCAAATACGAGGAATAGGCGTTTCATTGGGTAATTCTGTTGGGGACGGTTATTCTTAGAGTTCCAGATCTACATCGTGCAACTCATGCCAGGGAAGACCCTGCTTGTTGAGCTGCTCCATGAATGGATCGGGATCAAACTCCTCTACGTTGTGCACACCGGGCTTGTTCCACTTACCTGTAAGGAACATCATGGCACCAATCATGGCAGGTACACCAGTTGTATAGCTTACGCCCTGCATGCCAGTCTCCTCATAGGCTGCCTGATGTGAACAGTTGTTATATACATAGTATGTATGCTCCTTGCCATCGTTGCCAATACCACGGATACGGCAACCGATAGAAGTCTCACCGTCATAATTCTGGCCCAAATCCTGAGGATTAGGCAATACAGCCTTCAGGAACTGCAGAGGAACGATTTTCACAACCTCCTCGCCAGTGCCGTCTGCCTTGGGAGCCTTGTATTCTACCTCGTCGATACGGCTCATACCGATGTTCTGAATAACATCCAGATAGGTCAGGTACTGCTGACCAAAGGTCATCCAGAAGCGTGCACGCTTGATGGTAGGATAGTTGATAACGAGCGACTCTATCTCCTCGTGATGAAGCAGGTAGCTCTCCTTGGGACCGATATTGGGATAGTTCAGAGGCTTGTGAATCTCCATAGGCTCAGTCTCGATGTACTTGCCGTTCTCGTAGTACAAGCCCTTCTGTGTAATCTCGCGGATGTTAATCTCGGGATTGAAGTTGGTGGCAAATGCCTTATGGTGATTACCGGCATTGCAGTCCACGATATCCAGATACTGAATCTCCTTGAAGTGATGCTTAGCAGCATAAGCGGTATAAATGCTGGTCACTCCTGGGTCGAAACCACAACCCAAGATGGCACAGAGTCCAGCCTTCTCGAAACGCTCGCGATAAGCCCACTGCCAACTGTACTCGAAGTGAGCCTCATCCTTAGGTTCATAGTTGGCAGTATCCATATAGTTGCAACCTGTCTGCAGGCAAGCCTCCATAATGGTAAGATCCTGATAAGGGAGCGCCAGATTGATAACCAACTCTGGCTTATAGGAACTCATCAGGCTGACCAGCTGCTCTACGCTGTCGGCATCCACCTGAGCAGTCTTCACCTGAGTGCCATATTTCTTATTCAACACATTAGCCAAGTCTATGCATTTCTTCTCTGTACGACTGGCAATCATCACCTCAGTGAAGACATCGCTATTCTGACAAACTTTGTGTGCAGCTACTGTAGCTACACCACCAGCACCAATAATAAGTACTTTTCCCATTTTTTATTCTATTTGTTATGTTTTCCTTGTTTTAAAATCAGCATGCAAATTTACGAATAAGTGAGAGAAAAGCAAAATAAATAAACATTTATTTTCTATTCCTAACCGATTGAACAGCGAGAGGAGAGTTAAACGTGTTTAAACTCTCCCGAGTCGTGAGAGAGGAAGACAAAGTGAACGTGAGTAGTTCGAGACAGCAGTTTCAAAATTACTTTTTCCTGCGAAAGCAATGATATTTCTCAGAAAACTTTGTACTTTTGTACATTTATGAAAAATAATTGCCCACAATTAAATCTTTTTTAGGCTTTCTGGGTCTTAATGGTAGATGCACCTACAAAGAAGCTGTAAAATGAATAAAGGTAAAAATGTAACTCAAGAAGAACTCGCAGAGGTGTTCAAGGCAGAACGACCACGACTGCTTAGGTACGCCTGTTATAGGCTCAGCAGTGAAGCCGATGTAGAGGACGTACTACAGGAGACGTTTCTGAAGTTGCATTCACGATTACAGGATTCTGAAGGACAAGAAATCCATAACATGCAGAGTTACCTCTTCCGTACGTTGACAAACATCTGCACCAAATGGCAAACAAACAACAGCCGAATCAAGACTGTCCCTTTGGATATAAAAGCAGATATGGCTGACTCGCCAACTGAAACCAGAAACGACGATGACTACAGACGCATAGCCAGATTGCTAAAAGAGATTCCCGAAGAGCAGGCCGAAGTCATCCGCCTTCGCATTTACGGCGATAACAGTTTTATGCAGATAGCAGAAATCCTCTCACTACCGCTCCCGACGGTGAAATCCCGCTTTCTTTATGGGCTGGAGAAAATCCGCAGGGGAATGAAACAAACAAATGTTAAATCGCAAAAGGGTATGATATTATGAATTGCAAGGAATTCAGGGAAAAGGTAGCCGACCTTTTCGACAAGACCATAGACATGCAGACTGAACGCGAATGCAAGGAGCACATGGACCATTGCCCAGATTGTAAAGATTATTACAACGAGCTGCAAGAAACCTACGCCCTGCTTCAGCCTGAAACAAATGAAAAAGTGAAGGCAGAAAAGCCTATGATGGAAGCGACTGCAAAATCTTCATTCTTTAAAGTTGCCTCCATCTTCATCGCCGCAATTTTCCTAACAGGACTTTCCTTTGCTGCTGGCCTGTCCTATGCTACTTACCGTTTTCATGCACCTAAGCAAGAGACAAAAAGCCAAGAGTTTGCCAACGAGAAAATGCTTGAACTTACCGATAACGGAGAGCGAATTATCATAACCTGGCTCAAGGGGACGTGGATTGAGGGAGACTTCGGCGGCTACATCGAGGCAGACCCCATAGAGCATTCCCCAGCCTTACCGCTCTACGGAGAATACAGAGCCACCATACTACTGAATGGCAAAAGGATCAATCTTGACAACTTGCCAGACCTGCCTGCATCGGCAGTTAATAAAATGGAAATCCGCTTTGCTGCTGGTAGAATCGTCAACCTTATAACCACACCTGTGGAGATTCCTTATACAAACGATCACTACGGAGAATAAAAAGGCTGATGAAAACAAAGTGACTTACCTATATTAATTAGCACCATAAACTTATGAAACATCTCATCTTTCCGATGAGGGCCGCAACCCTCATCCTGCTACTGCTATGCCCGTTCGTTGGCAAAGCGCAGTCTAAAGCCAACTGGCTCTGGCCCGTCAAGGGACAGAAGGCAGGACAAGGCATCCTCTACCGTCCGCAGGACAAGATTGGGGATGAACTGAACTTTGGAAACCTCTTTATTACCGCTCCCGAGGGGACGGAGATTATCTGCCCCGATGATGCTGTGGTGGAGAACTATGGTTATGATTACAGTTTTTCACTATATACATCATCATCTTTTGGTTATCACGATAAACCCTACGATAAAGTGATTGCTGAGTATCAGGATGAGTTCCGCAAAAAAGGATGGGACATTCGCTGCTTCACCATCTCTATTGGGCTTAAGATTGGAAAGAAGAAACTCTGGATTGACGGTCTGCGAAGCGACAAAGCTATCCCCACAGGCACACGCCTAAAACGTGGCGATGTGCTTGGCACCATGGGCTATAGCTACCATGTTATCGAAGAACCAAGCATACGTCTGAGCATTTCAAACGATCCGGATGGAGGCGACCCCATGACACCCTTTGGCTTGCGCTCTACCTTCCGCAGGTACGAGCCGATACCAACAAAATTCCATCTGACACACGACGAAGCGGTAGCAGACTATAAACAGTTGGCAAGCAGCGTGAAAGAGATTTACCCTTCACTAGAAGATCTGATGACCGAGCAGGAGTACGATAGTTTTGTCAGCAAACAACTGAAACGCATCCCATCCGACGGTATCGCACTGAAGGATTTCGCAAATATCATTTGTGATTACAACAGAGTCATACACGACTCGCACCTCGACGTCAGTTGCCCTGTGCCCGACAACCCAGAGGACAAAAAGAAAGGTCTGGAGTATTATTATTCACCCCTCATGGTTGGGCATATCGCTAAAGGTGACGCATCTGATTATGCCTGTGTGGTATTGCTTGCTGCTGATGGAATCCATTCCAATTATGTAGGAAAGCACATTGCCCGCATCGATGGGAGACCTGTCAGTGAACTGCGCATTAACGCACTACGTGGCTTGACGCTCTACGATGCTGGTGTGACTTCTGTGGTAGATGAGGCTCTCTTTTACCAAGGAAAAATCATCTATACATTCAAGAAGGAAGACCAGCCTGCCAAAAAGACCATAGTATATGAATTCGAGGACGGAGAACGGGTGGAGCTTCCCATGATAGACTGCTTCCGAGGCAGCGATGCCGACAGGAAGAAGTGGTTTCGTCGCAACAACATCAATCGCCACAAGGACAGCCCCATAGGCATCCGCCAGTTGAACGACAGCGTTCTTTACATTGGTCTCAGCACCTTCGAACTCAGCCAAGTGGATTGCGACAGCATTGTAGAAGCCATTCATGCAGCAGAACGCAACGAGGTACCCAACCTTATCTTCGATGTACGCAACAATTACGGAGGACACGGCGATGTATTGGCTCGTATCACTCGCGCCCTAATGGGAAGAATGCCAGACAGTCCGCATAAAGGTTATCTGAAAGTTAATGCTGCCGCTTTCAACAGTCCCACCCTAAACTGGATTGCTGGCGACACCATCTTCGGCGACTTCAAACCTATTGAAGGACGGAAAGGGCTTTACCAAATGCCCAACGAAGAAGAGAACGAGACTCCCTCCATTGACTCTTTGGGCTATAATGGTCGTCTTTATGTACTCATCGACAGCCATTCCGCCTCTGCCTCCGCCTTTTTGGCAGGTACAGTGAAACGTAGCTACCGAGGCTATATTGTAGGCAGAGAAACTATGAGCGCTTACCATTGCGAGACCTGTGTAAAATTTGCCAACATTCGACTCGCCAATAGTCAATTCACAGCCAAAATCCCCATGATGCGCATCGTCTTCGATGAGACCGTTAACGACCGCCTGCCCGCCCTTCGTGGTGTGATGCCCGACTGCAACATTCCGCTTAGCGAGGAAGAGTTCCACTACGATGGTGACTACATTCTGGACCGTACCCTCCAACTTATTTCAGACGGCACATACATTGAGATTCCCACCCCTGCCTCCAGCGCAAGGTGGAAATCTCTACCCATAGCCCTGATTGTCATTGCCACAATCATTCTCGTGGTTATTATTCTGTTTCTATATCAGCGAAAGAAACAGTGATGCGTACATGCAAAACGATAACGGGAACAAAAAAAAAGAGGACTGACAGTTATCTGCTGCAGCCCTCTTTCTGTATCCTCGGTATAATGGATATTCGTAATTTAGAAGCCTGGGCCTCCGAAACCACCTCGACCGCCGCCAAAGCCGCCGCCGAAGCCGCCACGACCTCCACCAAAGCCACCTTGACCACGCTGCTGACTGTCACCCTGTCCACGCTGTCCACGCTGACCACGCTGAGGAGTCAACACCTTGAGTACCTGCTGGGGAGTAAGTATCTTAGCAAATTCCTCGCTGTACTTCTTCTGAATCTCCAAACGCTTCTGCAGGGTGGCTATCTGCTCTTCCTGACGTGTAAACTGCTCCAGAATCTTGGCATTAGCCTCCTCGTCCGTAAGTTCCTTCTTCTCTTCATCCTCAGCGGAACGCTGACGCATACTACCCTGATTGGTCTGGAACATCTCTGCCTGATAAGCCTTGTAAATTGTCAGGAACGACTCCTTGGCTTCATCCTTTAGCTTGAAATCCTTAGCTGTACGTTCAGCTACACGCTGAATCATCTCTGCACGCTGCGTAGCGCGTTCTTCTTCGCTACGCTGTCCCTGTTGTGCACTTACATTTCCCATAACGAGAAACGTAAAGGCGGAAACGATAAAAAACCTTTTCATTTTGCTGTAAATTATATTACGTTGTTCTATTTTTGTCTCACTACACCTTTGACGAGACAAAAAGGAAAAGGTTTAACGGACGGTAATATGAAAACAGGATTGCTTGCGTTCGTGCTTGACATAACAGCGGCCCTGCTGACGCAAATCTCGCAACACCTCTGCCAAAACAGGTTTCAGGATGGCATCCGAGACAGTCTCACACGGGGAGCCGTCGGCAGGACGGACTGGGTCGTAAAACACATACTTGATATCGAACGTAGTACCAAACCTATGACAGCTCTGCTCCGTAGCATTCCCGTTGTAACGACGAAGGCGGGCAACATCATCCTCGGTACGCAAGACACTGGATACAATGATGCGATGCATGGGGATATCCTTCACGTATAAACTGTCAAGAAAATTCTTCCCTATCTGCTGCAACAGTAGTGAAGCACGCGGAACCAGATAAGGAATGCTCTGCCTCATAGACCTGTCTATACAATAATAAGGATTTGCTCCCACATATACCAAGTCCTGCTTTCGCCTTTCGGCTGCCTGCCTGTTCTGAACGGGCTTCACTCCCCAACGCCGGGCTGCGATAATCTGCGTATCCTGAACATCAGGGAAGCAATCCTCGTAAGAATGAACGCCAAGAACACGATGACGAGAACCATGAGCCACAGCGACAGGCACAGGCACCGCGACGGGCTGTTCTTCCACAACTTCCGCTACGCTGTCTGGAACACACTCGGCATAAGGCTGCGTGACACTCGGATTACACAGCCTGACCACTCCAAGCACAGCCACCGTGCCTCCGCAGAGGCCATAAAATATCTTTTTCTTAAGTCTTCTCATATTTTTCGACAACAAAATTACACAAAAAAGCGGAAATGTCAAAATAGATATGTAATTTTGCACCAAATTAAAAAAAATAATGATAGAAAAGCATATTGTAATAGAGGACATAGACCCCGTAATTCTATATGGCGTTGGCAATTCCAACATACAGATGGTAAAGGCCCTCTACCCCAAACTTCGCATAGCTGCAAGGGGAAATGTAGTACATGTAATGGGCGACGAACTGGAGATGTGCGCCTTCGAAGAGAACTTAGAGAAGTTGCAAAAGCACATACTCAAGTACAACAGTCTGACGGAAGAAGAAATCCTGCAGATCCTGAAAGGCGAGAAGACTAACCGCGAAGGCATAGAAGGTGTCATCGTGTACAGCGTAACAGGCAAGCCCATTACCGCAAGAAGCGAGAACCAGCAGCAACTGGTAAAAGCCTTTTACAAAGACGACATGGTATTCACCGTAGGTCCTGCAGGTTCCGGAAAGACTTATACCAGTATAGCACTGGCCGTAAGAGCCCTGAAAAACAAGGAGATTAGAAAGATTATCCTTTCGCGCCCAGCCGTAGAAGCCGGAGAGAAGCTGGGATTCCTTCCCGGTGACATGAAGGAAAAAATTGACCCCTATCTGCAACCTCTCTACGATGCGCTGGAAGACATGATTCCTACGCAAAAGCTGCGCGAGATGATGGATCAAAACATTATCCAGATAGCCCCTTTGGCCTTTATGCGCGGTAGAACCCTAAGTGACGCCGTAGTAATTCTGGACGAGGCCCAGAACACTACCAATGCGCAGATAAAGATGTTCCTGACACGTATGGGTACAAACACCAAGATGATTATCACTGGTGACATGACACAGATAGACCTTCCCCATGGCGTCAGAAGCGGACTGCGCGAAGCGAGCAAAATCCTGAAAGGAATAAAGGGCATCAGCTTCATAGAAATGAACGAGAAGGATATCGTAAGACACAAACTGGTGACGCATATCGTAAATGCATACAACAAATACGAAGCGGAGATAGAGCGGGGAAAAGAATATACAGAGGAAAAGAACAACAAACAAGATAAATAAAAAAAAGATATGAAAGCATTAACAAGAACCGACTTCAACCTGCCCGGACAGGTGAGTGTATATCATGGTAAGGTCAGAGATGTTTATAACATCAACGACGACCTGATGGTAATGGTAGCGACTGACCGTATCTCAGCCTTTGACGTAATCCTTCCCAAGGGAATTCCCTTCAAGGGACAGGTGCTGAACCAGATTGCTGCCAGCTTCCTGGACGCTACAGCTGACATCGTTCCCAACTGGAAGCTTGCTACTCCCGACCCCATGGTTACCGTTGGCCTGAAGGCTGAGGGCTTCCGCGTGGAGATGATTATCCGCGGTTACCTGACAGGTAGCGCTTGGCGCGAATACAAGAACGGATGCCGTGAGCTGTGCGGCGTAAAGCTGCCTGAGGGCATGCGCGAGAACGAGAAGTTCCCAGAGCCTATCATCACCCCCACCACCAAGGCTGACGAAGGTCACGACGAGAACATCTCTGCCGAGGAAATTATCAAGCAGGGCCTGGTAAGCAAAGAGGATTGGGAAACTATGGTCAAGTACACCCGTGCACTCTTCAAGCGTGGTAGCGAGATAGCAGCCAGCAAGGGCCTTATCCTAGTTGACACAAAGTATGAGTTTGGCAAGCGCGACGGCAAGGTTATCCTGATAGACGAGATTCACACTCCCGACAGCAGCCGTTACTTCTATGCCGACGGATACGAAGAGAAGTTTGCCAAGGGTGAACCTCAGAAGCAGTTGAGCAAGGAGTTCGTTCGCCAGTGGCTGATCGAGCACAACTTCATGAACCAGCCCGGTCAGGTGATGCCAGAGATTACTGACGAATATGCACAGAGCGTAGCAGACCGCTACATCGAACTTTACGAGCACATTGTAGGTGAGAAGTTCGTTCCCGCTACAACAGAAGGCGACATAGCCGCACGTATTGAGAAGAACGTGACCGAATGGCTTACCAACAGGAAATAATTACCCCTTATAATAAGGAAGAAAGAAAAGGAGCGCAGGTGGAGAAGATGTTTGACAACATCGCCTCCACCTACGATCGTCTGAACCACACTCTCTCGCTGGGCATTGACCGACTGTGGAGAAACAAGGCCATCGACTCGCTAAAACCCTTTTCGCCACAAAACATACTGGACATAGCAACAGGCACTGGCGACTTTGCCATACTGGCAGCTAAACGTCTGAAGCCTAAACATGTTATCGGTGCCGACATCAGCCTGGAGATGATGGAGATTGCCGCCCACAAAGTCAACCAGCAGGTACTGGAACGCGTAATCTCATTCCAGCGCGAGGACTGCATGAACCTCACGTTTGCAGACGACACGTTCGACGCCGTAACAGTTGCATACGGTGCACGCAATTTTGAGAGCCTGGACAAAGGGCTAAGGGAAATCCTGCGTGTGCTGCGCCCTGGAGGCCATCTGCTGATACTGGAACTGGCTTCTCCCAAATCATCACCCATGAAGGAATTGTTCTGGCTGTACTCACATTTGGTCATACCTTTCGTGGGATGGATTTTCAGTAGAGACGTAAAGGCATACAACTACCTGACCGACTCCGTAAACGCTTTTTCGCAAGGGGAAGTAATGGAAAGAATCCTGAGAAAGAACGGATACCGCCAAGTCACCTGGAAACGTTTCACGTTCGGCATTTGCACCATGTACGTGGGGAAAAAGTGAAGAATGAAGAGTGAAGAATGAAGAATGAAAGTCACCAACAGTAAATAGCAAACAGTAAACCATCTTTCAATTTTCAACTTAATAAGTTCAATGGATAAATACGGAATCATAGGTAACCCTTTGGGGCATAGTTTTAGCAGAGGTTTCTTTACGGAGAAATTTGCTAAAGAAGATATTGATGCACAGTACCTCAACTTTCAGATTCCTGAAATCGGGAAACTCCCAGACATCCTTCGGGAAAACCCAGAGCTGAGAGGTATCAATGTCACGATTCCCTATAAGACGGAAGTTATCCAATACCTGGACGAACTAAGCGATGAGGCACGAGAAATCGGTGCTGTCAACGTAGTTCAGATCCGTAACGGTCACCTGAAAGGTTTCAACAGCGACATCATTGGTTTCACGAAGAGTATCCAACCGCTACTGAAGCCTCATCACCGCAAAGCATTGATATTAGGAACCGGGGGTGCCAGCAAAGCCATACGCGTAGGACTTACACGTCTGGGACTGGAATGGAAATACGTAAGCAGAAGTCCACGGGAAGGCATGTTTACCTACGACGACCTTACAGCAGATATTCTGAGAGAATATGAAGTGATTGTCAACTGCAGTCCTGTAGGAATGTTTCCCAAAGTGGACGAATGTCCTGCCATACCCTACGAATACCTGACGCCAGACAATCTGTTATATGATCTGGTTTACAATCCCGAAACAACGCTCTTTATGAAAAAAGGAGCGCTCCAAGGTGCTATTGTCAAGAATGGCTTGGAGATGCTCCACCTACAAGCTATTGCCAGCTGGGAGTTCTGGAACGAATAGGCCTCCCCTGTCAGAAGTGAAACTTTATTTCAAATCCACATCGGAAGGGTTTGTTCATCTGTGAGTAACCCCTATTCATGCTCTGGACATAAAGCGTACGGCAACGGCTGTTATAAATGTTTGCAGCCCATACGGCAAATTCCATATTTTTACGAAAAAAAGTAATTCTCGCATCAAGGGCTGTATAGAACGGCTCGCTGACCAGATTATCCTCCGTCCAATAAATCTTTCCCATTCCATGCCAATTGGAACTGATGACCATTCTGTCCAAAAGCTGACGGTTCAGAATTGTTGGCAATGGAATAGCAAGACTGGCTCCCAAATCAACAGAATGCTGAGGAGTAAAAGGAACGTAATTCCCCTCATACGACACACCAGAAGAAAGCTCGTGCTCCACAAACGTAGCATGCGTATAGCCATAGGTGGCATGAGCCTGCAAACAGTCAGTAATCTGCGAACGGAGAGAAAACTCGCCTCCATAAGACCTGCTACGGCCCGCATTAACCATAACCTCATTTATGCAAAATGAAGTAATCTGAGGTATCTGCTGATCCTGTAAATTTATCAAGAAAAGGGAAGCATCAAGACATAGTCTGTTGTTTACAAGTTGAAGGTGCGAACCCACCTCATAATTCCATGCGTATTCTGGTCTGTAAAGCTGCGGTGCATCACCAAGCACAAGACAGTTATATCCTCCGCTCCTGGAACCACGCGATACCGTTCCGTACACATTACCCTTAGGGAAAGAATACTGCAAGGAAGCACGGGGAATCAGTTGCCACCAGTCGGCACACACCTTTCTATCCGACTGGTTGGAATAAGAAAACCCAGCATACTCATATTCCGCCCGAATACCCAAAGTCATATCCAATCCCTTGGCATTAAAGACATCTCGCAATGCGCTCTGATGATACAGGGCAGCATTCTTTCTCGGAGTATCATATTGTGCTACGTCATCAACACATGTATGCAACCATTGACCGTTGAAGCAGACACCTGTAATCCAGTCCCAATGACGCCATGCAGCAGGTTGACTTTTGAGAACAATTTCCTCACTAAGGATATGGCTATGCTGCTGTTGCAGAAACGTACCAAGGCTAAGACATGTAAAGTCCTTATCCATATTCAAGTCGTCATTAAGCAACTGGAAAGCAAGCACATTACGCAACGTAACCTTGGACCAATTGCGTTCAGCCTTTACCCCCACATTAAACAGATGACGAAGATAAGTGTTATCGTCATTACTGGTGATACGACCCATTTCTTGAGACAACTGTTCCTTAAACAAATCATCATCAGGAACACTCTCTAAATAAAAGGGAAAAGCATCCTGTGAACAAAGCTCATAATTAGCAAGGAAATCGACACTCGCCACATCATTAGGCCGATACAGTAGCCTTGCATGTGCACGTAGGGAACGATCTGCATCTGCCTTCAGACCAGAGACACTATGATTAAAAAACTGGCCTTCCGATCTGTATGCCACGCCTGCCGCAAGACCAAGCTTCTCAGAGAAACGCTGATAATGGGAGACACTCGTATAATGGCTATAGTGGTTGGCCATGGAGCGCTCTATCACCGTTCCTTGATAATCGATGGGATTCTTGGTTGTAATACGAATCAATCCAGCCATGGTATTTCTTCCGTATAGCATATTCTGTGGGCCTCGCAAAACCTCTATCCGTTCCATCTCTCCGATTTTAGACCGAAAAGAACTCTTCTCGAGCCACGGCATATCATCGACATACATGCCGACAGCCGGCGTATTGGCGCAACTTCCCACACCTCGCAGATAAATTGCCGTATTCTGTGCACTACCGCACGAGATAACAAAAAGGTTAGGAACAATGGTTGCGATATCGCCGATGTCATGAATACCACGTTCCCTAATGTCTTTTGCATCAAAGCTCATCGAGGACACATCTTGAGCGTCCTGAGAGTAAAGGCTCTGAAAGAAAAGAAAAGCAATTATAAAATGAGCTATTCTCATTTTTGTTCTTGATTTGTTTTGCAGCTGCAAAGATAAGGACATTTTGCTTATTATCCAATCCCCTGCCAGAAGGAATTACACGCCAGCGTACTAAAAAACAATAATTATTCCATGTACAAGCAGAGGGAATTTGCGTATATAAGATAATTGTATTATCTTTGCACGGCAATAACAAACCTATTATAATGAGCAATCAACGATACATGATGCGCGGCGTAAGCGCTGCCAAAGAAGATGTTCACAATGCAATAAAGAACATAGATAAAGGTATTTTCCCTCAAGCATTCTGCAAGATCATACCCGACATATTAGGCGGAGACCCTGAGTATTGCAATATCATGCATGCAGACGGTGCCGGAACAAAATCAAGTCTGGCCTATATGTACTGGAAAGAAACAGGAGATATCAGCGTATGGAAAGGCATCGCACAGGATGCACTGATTATGAATACAGACGACCTACTCTGTGTAGGTGCCGTTGATAATATTCTGGTAAGCAGCACCATCGGACGCAACAAGATGCTAATTCCCGGAGAAGTCATTTCTGCCATCATAAACGGTACAGACGAACTATTGCAGCAGATGCGTGATATGGGTATCGGCATCTATGCCACAGGTGGCGAAACGGCAGATGTAGGCGACTTGGTTCGCACCATCATTGTTGACAGTACCGTTACCTGCCGAATGAAACGCAGCGATGTCATAAACAATGCCAACATCCGCCCAGGTGATGTTATCGTAGGTCTCTCATCATGCGGTCAGGCAACATACGAAACAGAATACAATGGTGGTATGGGCAGCAACGGACTGACCAGCGCACGCCACGATGTATTCAGCAAATATCTGGCTGAGAAATACCCAGAGAGTTATGACAAGGCTGTACCAGAGGAACTGGTTTACAGCGGCTCATACAAACTGACAGACAAGGTGGAAGGTTCGCCCATCAACGCAGGCAAACTGGTTCTCTCCCCCACCCGCACCTATGCTCCTGTAGTGAAGAAACTGTTGGATGAGCTTCGTCCCAAGATTCATGGTATGGTTCACTGTACAGGCGGTGCACAGACCAAAGTACTGCACTTTGTAGGTGACAACTGCCGTGTTATCAAGGACAATATGTTCCCAGTACCTCCCCTGTTCAAAGCCATCATAAAGGAAAGCGGAACAGATTATGCAGAAGCATACAAGGTATTCAATATGGGACACCGTCTGGAGGTTTATCTCTCACCCGAAGATGCAGAGAAGGTTATAGAGATCAGCAAGAGCTTCAATATCGACGCTCAGATTATCGGCCATATCGAGGAAGGCAAGAAGAGTCTCCTCATCAAGAGCGAGTTTGGAGAATTTGAATACTAAGCATGGCAGAAAATAGTTTATTAAATCGACTGGAAGGCTTGGTTTCCCGCTACGAGGAAGTGAGCACACTTATTACGGACCCTTCAGTAATTGCCGATCAGAAGCGATACGTGAAGTTGACCAAGGAATATAAGGACCTTGGGAAAATTGTTGCTGCCAGAAAAGAATATATCGGCTGTCTGCAAAACATAGAGGACGCCAAAGAAATGCTTGCCATAGAGGAAGACGCAGACACGAAAGAGATGCTGCGCGAGGAAATGGCAGAAAGCGAGAAAAGAATCCCCACCTTGGAAGAAGAGATAAAGTTGCTTCTTATTCCTGCCGACCCAGAGGACGACAAGAACGTCATAATGGAAATCCGTGGTGGAACAGGTGGCGACGAAGCTGCTCTGTTTGCCGGAGACCTCTTCCGTATGTACAGTAAATACATAGAACTGAAAGGTTGGAAGATGGCTGTCAGCAGTTTCTCGGAAGGTGCTGTCGGCGGATTCAAGGAAATTATCTTCAGTGTAACAGGGGAAGGCGTCTATGGAATCCTGAAATATGAGTCTGGCGTTCACCGTGTACAACGTGTTCCTGCCACAGAAACTCAGGGCCGCGTCCATACCAGTGCAGCAACCGTTGCAGTGTTACCCGAAGCAGAGGAGTTTGATGTGGAAATAAATGAGGGTGCCATCAAGTGGGATACCTTCCGAAGCAGTGGTGCCGGTGGTCAGAATGTGAACAAGGTGGAATCCGGTGTTCGTGCACGCTACATGTGGCGCAACCCCTTCACCAACGAGGATGAAGAAATTCTAGTGGAGTGTACCGAAACACGTGACCAGCCCAAGAACAAGGAACGTGCTCTCGCGCGCCTGCGCACATTTATATATGATAAGGAGCACCAGAAATACTTGGACGATATAGCTTCAAAGAGAAAAACCATGGTTTCCACTGGCGACAGATCTGCCAAGATACGTACCTACAACTATCCTCAGGGGCGTATCACAGACCACCGCATTGGCTATACCATATATAATCTGAACGCCTTTATGGACGGACAGATACAGGATTGCATCGACCACCTCATCGTAGCGGAAAATGCAGAACGTATGAAGGAAGCGGCGTTGTAAAGTTGAGAGATTAGAGATTAGAATTATGACAAGAAAAGAACTATTTGAGAATATAAAGAAAAAACAGAGTTTTCTCTGCGTAGGTTTGGACACAGACCTCAAAAAAATACCCGAACATCTTCTGAAGGAAGAAGACCCCATCTTCGCCTTCAACAAAGCCATCATAGATGCCACGGCTCCCTACTGCGTGGCATACAAGCCCAACTTGGCATTTTATGAGGCATTCGGCGTGAAAGGAATGATAGCCTTCGAGAAAACAGTTAAATATTTGAAGGAGAACTACCCTGACCAGTTTATAGTAGCAGATGCCAAGCGTGGAGACATCGGCAATACCAGCAAGATGTATGCCCGTACCTTCTTTGGCGAATATGATGTGGATGCCCTGACCGTTGCACCCTACATGGGTGAGGACAGTGTAACACCATTCTTGGATGGATATGAAGGAAAATGGGTCATCCTGTTGGCATTGACCAGCAACAAGGGCTCGTTCGATTTTCAACTCACCGAAGACAACAACGGCGAACGCTTGTTTGAGAAAGTAATCCGCAAGAGTCAGGAATGGGGAAATGACGAGAATATGATGTATGTAGTAGGAGCCACACGTGGCGAGATGTTCAAAGACATTCGTAAGGTTGCCCCCAAAGCATTCCTGCTTGTTCCCGGTATCGGCGCACAGGGCGGAAGCTTGGAGGAGGTATGTAAATACGGAATGATTGAAGATTGCGGCCTGCTCGTCAACAGCAGCCGTGCCATCATCTATGCAGACAATACAGAAAACTTTGCTGCCGTTGCCGCAGAAAAAGCAAAAGAGGTTCAGGCACAGATGGCTCTTTTAGTTTAGTGTTTAGAGATTACAGTTTAGAGTTTAGATAAATTTATATAAAGGTGGAATTCAGTGCAGAAATGATAGCTGGCCTTATTGGTGGAACCATTGTTGGCGACCCTAAGGCAACAGTTAACAACTTCGCAAAAATCGAAGAGGGCAAGCATGGCTGTATCAGTTTCCTTGCCAACGATAAATACGAGCACTACATATATGAAACAGAAAGTAGTGTAGTGCTTGTCAATGACAATTTTGAGCCCAAGAAAGAGATAAAAGCAACACTCATAAAAGTAGCGGATGCCAGAGAGGCTGTGGCAAAATTGCTCCAGATTTACGAAAGCATGAAACCCAAGCGTAAAGGTATCAGTGAACTTGCTTTTATTGACTCTTCTGCAAAGATTGGAAAAGATTGTTACATAGGTCCCTTTGTCGCCATAGCTGAGGGTGTAGAGATTGGAGACGGCTGCATATTCCATCCCCATGTTACTATCGGCAAAAACGCCAAGGTAGGAAACAATACGGAGATCTATAGCAACGCGGTGATATATCATGACTGCCAAGTTGGCAACAACTGCATCTTGCATGCAGGTAGTGTCATTGGTGCTGATGGTTTTGGTTTCCAGCCCACAGAAAAGGGATACGATAAGATACCACAGATTGGTATAGCTATTATCGAAGATGATGTAGAAATCGGAGCCAATACATGCGTTGACCGTGCCGTAATGGGAGCCACCATAGTACACAAGGGTGTCAAACTGGACAATCTGGTGCAAATTGCACATAACGACGAGATTGGCAGCCACACCGTCATGTCTGCTCAAGTAGGCATTGCCGGTAGCACCAAAGTTGGAGAATGGTGTATGTTCGGAGGTCAGGTCGGCATAGCCGGACATGCCACCATTGCAGACAGAACCATGGCTGGTGCACAGGCGGGCATCCCCAACAACATAAAGAAGCCTGGAACTGCAGTTCAGGGAACACCAGCTATAGACGCCAAGACATTCTGGAAATCAAGCGCCATATTTAAGAACCTGTACCAGATGTGGGCTGATATGAACGAAATAAAGAAAGAAATAAAAACTCTGAAAGATGAGTTTGCAGCAAAAAAATAATCATGTTAAGGCAAAAGACATTAAACGATAGTTTTTCACTGAGCGGAAAGGGCCTGCACACAGGATTGAACCTAACCGTAACATTCTTACCCGCTCCAAAGAATCACGGATATAAAATCCAACGTGTCGATATGGAGGGACAGCCTATTTTGGATGCTGTTGCAGAAAACGTGATAGACACCAAGAGAGGAACCGTACTTGGCAAAGGAAACTTCAAATGCAGCACCATCGAACACGCTATGGCTGCATTATATGCTTTAGGAGTAGATAATGTGTTGATACAAGTTGATGGTCCGGAATTCCCTATCCTTGATGGAAGTGCTGAACAATATGTAAAAGAAATTCTACGCGTAGGCACCACCGAACAGGATGCCGAAAAGGATTTCTATTACATCACCAAGAAGATGGAATTCAAGGATGAGCAGACAGGTGCATGCATCACCCTTTTACCAGATGAGGAGTTCTCCATCACCAGTATGATTTCTTTTAACGGCAAATTCCTAAGCAGCCAGTTTGCTACTTTGGACAACATGGACGACTTTGCCACAGAGATTGCCGCAGCAAGGACGTTCGTCTTTGTCAGAGAGATAGAACCCTTGCTCACTGCAGGACTTATCAAGGGCGGCGACCTGAACAATGCTATTGTAATATATGAGAAGCAAACCACTCAGGAGAATATAGACAAACTCTGCAAGCTAACCGGCTGCGAACATCATGACGCCTCTGAGTTGGGATATATACAGCACAAGAAATTGGTTTGGGACAACGAGCCAGCCAGACACAAGCTGTTGGATATCATAGGTGACATGGCTTTGATTGGGAAGCCCATCAAGGGGCGCATTATCGCCACCAAACCAGGCCACACCATCAACAATATGTTTGCCCGCATGATGCGGAAGGAAATTCGGAAGCACGAGATTCAGGCCCCCAAATATGATCCGAATAAGCCAGCTATAATGGACACCAACCAGATACGTCAACTACTGCCACACAGATTCCCCATGTTGCTTGTCGACAAGGTAATCGAAATGAAGGCAGACAGCATTGTGGCAGTCAAGAACATTACCAGCGATGAGCCCTTCTTCCAAGGGCACTTCCCCTCTGAGCCTATCATGCCAGGTGTGCTGATTGTCGAGGCGATGGCTCAAGCTGGAGGTATACTGGTAATCCACAATTTAACAGACGGAGCAGATTACAGCACTTACTTTGTCAAGATTGACAATGTTAAGTTTAAACAGAAAGTTGTGCCTGGCGATACGTTGATTTTCAAAGTTGAAACATTAGGAGCATTACGTCATAATATAGGAAGCATGCAGGGATATGCTTTCATAGGAGAAAATTGCGTTGCCGAAGCAACATTTACAGCACAAGTTATAAAAAACAAATAAGAGAGTATATGAGTAAGATTAGCCCGTTGGCATATATCCACCCTGAAGCGGTCATAGGAGAAAATTGTGAGATTGGCGCATTCTGTTATATTGACAAAGGTGTTGTTATTGGAGATAACAATACACTTATGAACAGCGTCACCATGCTTTACGGTGCACGTATCGGTAATGGCAACATCTTCTTCCCAGGAGCAGTCATCAGTGCTATCCCTCAGGATTTGAAATTTCAAGGCGAGGATACTACAGCAGAGATTGGCGACAACAATAAGATTCGCGAGAATGTTACCATCAACAGAGGAACAGCCGCAAAAGGTAAAACGGTTGTAGGAAGCAACAACCTCCTAATGGAAGGTGCACACGTTGCTCATGATGCAATCGTAGGAAATGGATGTATCATAGGTAATAGCACAAAACTTGCCGGAGAAATAGTAATAGATGACAATGCCATCCTAAGCGCAGGAGTCTTGATGCATCAGTTCTGCAGAGTGGGTAGCTACACCATGGTTGGAGGTGGCACTAGATTCAGCCAGAACGTATTGCCATACAGCCTCTGTGCAAGAGACCCTGCCGCGTTCTGCGGACTGAATACGGTAGGTCTTAGAAGAAGGAATTTTGACAGGGAAATTATAGACAACATTCATATGGCATACCAGATTATTCTTCAGGGAACAGGCAAGCTAAATGAGCTACTGGCTAGAGTCGAAGAAGAAATTCCCATGTCGGACGAAATCAAATATATTCTTGATTTTATCAGGTCAAGCAACAGAGGATTTATCAGATAAATTATCACTCAGATGACATTTAGAATAACTATCTTCAGTCAAGAGGTGGAAGATTTTGTGATGGAAGCAAAGATTGATGCCGAAGCAAAATTCTCAGAACTTCACAACCTCATCCTAAGCACCTGTAATTATCAGGACATGAACAATCACGGGTTCCTCATCTGTGATGATGAATGGCGTGTCAAAGAGCATATACGGCAAACCAGCACAAATGACATTGACTCAGAGGAGGATATCAACCTCATGCAAAACTGTGCCCTAAGAGATTTCCTCGAGGAAGAAGGACAACGGATAGCCTATATTTTTGACCCAGAAGGTAAAAGATTTCTACTTATGGAGATCAGCGAATTACTATTCGGACAACCTGAGAAAGAGGGCAGAATCAGCAGGAAGCATGGTACTCCACCCGTACAACACATTAACGAAGAATTTACATCTCAACCCACATCTGAAGTCGCAAGCGAAGAAACTGTGGAAGAATTCTATGGTGACGACGACTTCGAGGAGGGCGAATTAGACATGGAAGGATTCGAGATAAACGAATGAAACTCTTTGTCCTTTTAGGTCCGACGGCTGTAGGTAAGACTGCCTTGTCACTTAAAGTTGCAAAACTATTAGGCAGCCCTATCATCAACTGCGACAGCCGTCAGATTTACAAAGATATGTCTATTGGGACAGCTGCGCCAACAGAAGAACAACTTAACGAAGTTGAACATTATTTTGTAAAAATACTGGAACTTCAAGACTATTATAGCGCAGCCCAATATGAGACAGACGTCATCCAACTAATAGGTCGACTCCAGCCAAAGCATAACAACCTCTTACTTTCTGGCGGAAGCATGATGTATATAGATGCCGTTTGCAACGGTATTGATGACATTCCCAGCGTAGATGCAGATATCCGAGAAGAACTGAAAGAAAGATTACAAAAGGATGGACTGGAAGCATTAAGAAACGAACTTAAGTTGCTTGATCCGGAATACTACAACATTGTTGACCTTAAGAACCCCAAAAGAATTGTACACGCACTTGAGATTTGCTACACCTCAGGAAAGCCCTATTCTACTTTCCGCGTCCGCGAAAAGAAAGAGCGCCCCTTCCAGATTGTCAAGATTGGACTGCGAAGAGAAAGAAACGATCTTTTCGCTAGAATCAACAAAAGAGTTGATATGATGTTTGAAGAGGGATTGCTTGAGGAAGCAAAGAAACTATACCCTTATCGTCACTTGAATGCGTTAAACACTGTTGGGTACAAAGAGGTTTTCCAATATCTTGACGGGACATGGGATTTAGAATTTGCAATTGAAAAAATCAAAAAGAATACGAGAGACTATGCCAAAAAGCAAATGACATGGTTTGCCCACGACAAAGACATATACTGGTTTTCTCCAGACGACGAAAAAGAAATCATTAACTTTATTTCTGAACAAATTTAGTCAAAACTATGAGACTTAAGGCCAATTGGAATAAACTCAAAGGGACGCTGAAAAGAATATACTCAGGCCCATGGTATAAGAAAATTGCTGTTTGGATATGCACATTTTTTCTGTCAATAATAATCCTATTTATATCCATAGACTGCAATCTGTTTTACCTTTTTGGCAGTACTCCAAGTTTCTCGGAAATCAAAAACCCAACCGTCAGCGAGGCTTCTGAGGTTTATAGCGCCGACGGGCAATTAATAGGAAGGTATTACAACGAAGACAGGACCCCAGTCGAATACAAAGACCTTTCTCCCATCTTAATCAGGACATTGATAGACACCGAAGACGAGAGATTTTATCATCATCACGGAATTGATTATCAAGGTCTCTTCTCTGCTGCAAAGGATATCTTTTCAGGACACGCTCGCGGAGCCAGCACCATTACCCAACAATTGGCAAAGAACATGTTCCGCGTACGAACCAAAAACCGCAACGGACTGTTAGGAAGAGTCCCTGGCATAAAGATATTAATAATGAAAGCCAAGGAATGGATTGTTGCCACAAAACTGGAAATGGTATTTAACAAAGAAGAGATTCTGACCATGTATCTCAATACCGTTGACTTTGGATACAATTCGTTTGGAATAAAGACAGCTTCTGCAAGATATTTCAACACCACCCCCGACCGACTCACATACGATCAGGCCGCCATTCTGGTTGGATTACTAAAAGCAACCAGCATATACAATCCCAAGAAAAACCCCAAGAACAGCCTTGAAAGGCGCAACACAGTACTCGAACTTGTTTTCGCCCATAAGCACATTGTCATAAATGGAATTCCGGCAAGTACGGCTCAACTGGACTCCCTGAAGGCACTCCCAATAGAGTTGGCACAGAAGAGTACAGAAAAATCACCTAATGAATTTGCGCCTTACTTCCGTGAGGAACTTGTAGAATATCTGGATATGCTTTGCGAAATGGGCGAAGTACCAGGCTATGATGCCACAAACAAATTGGATCTCTATTCAGACGGTTTGAAGATATACACGACAATAGATACACGCTTACAAAAATATGCCGAAGAATCTGTGAGAAAAAAAATGCAGTCGTTGCAGAACCAGTTTTATTCTCATTGGGGCAACACACCACCCTGGCAGGACAGTAAACACAAGGAGATTCCCAACTTCATTGAAAACATTGCAAAAAAAACGTCGGAATACCAATGGCTGAAGAAGAAATATTCTGACAATTCCGACTCCATAGACTACTACATGAATCTCCCCCACCCCGTAAAAGTCTATACCTATGACGGACCGGCCACAAAAGAGCTTAGCACCATGGACTCCATACGTTACATGGTAAAATTTATGCACTGTGGTTTTATAGCCATGGAGCCAGACACGAGGGAAGTAAAAGCATGGGTAGGAAACATAGATTACGACAGTTGGAACTTTGACAACGTAACAGCCAAGCATCAACCGGGCTCTACCTTTAAACTATTTGTCTACACAGAGGCGATGAACCAAGGCCTCACTCCCTGCACTCGGAGAATGGACACCAGAGTCGAATACAAAGAGCCAGGGAAAGATGAAGTATGGATACCACACAATGCCGACGGTACATTCTCAAACACAGAAATGACACTCAAGAGAGCATTTGCAAGCAGCATAAACAGTGTGGCCGTATCCGTAGGACTCGAAGTTGGCGTAAAGAACATCATTAATACGGCTCACGAAATGGGCATCAAGACACCATTACAAGAAGCAAAATCTATCTGTTTAGGAAGTAGCGAGGTGGACCTGATGGAACTTACCAACAGCTATTGTACTGTTGTCAATGACGGCAAGTACACCTTCCCAATAATGATTTCCAAGATTGAAGACAGGGATGGAAATATTATTTACAAATCCAAGAAAAAAGAAAAACAGGCCATCCCCTATAAATCTGCCTACTTAATGCAGATAATGCTAAGAGCCGGACTTCACGGAACATCTGCCGGTATGTGGGAATACATTGGCGGATATACACAAGATACAGACTTTGGAGGAAAGACCGGCACGAGCAACAATCACGCAGACGCATGGTATATGGGCGTAACGCCTAAACTAGTAGGTGGCGTCTGGGTCGGAGGAGAATTCCCATGCATACATTTCAGAACAGGAGCACTTGGTCAAGGTGGAAGAGCTGCCTTGCCCATCTTTGGAGATTTTATTAAAAAAGTGCTTCGCGACGAGAGATTCAGTAAATACAGAGCTAAATTTCCAGCACCCAAAGATCTTGATCCAAGTTTATGGTCTTGCAGTGATTATATAGCGATCCCAGACAGCACTTTGAATGACGAAAACGAATCCTCTGATAATTCTGATGACGAATCAACCTCAAATACGTCCAATAATGAGGCACAAACAGAGCAATCTGTGTCAGAAGAGTGACAGAGAGTCTTTTGATTTGTTAATTTGTCTTAAAATTATGCTCGAAAAACTACTTCCCCAATGGGGTTTCAGCAAAAAAACGTAAATTTGCTCTGTTTAGCACATAAAATGTGCAAAAATGTGGTTAAGAAACATAAATAATTTAAACTAAAATAACACTAAAAATGCGTATGACAAACCGTTTAAGCAAATGGAGTAGGCAATCATCGCGGATGGTATGCCTAATGGCAGCTTGCGGGCTGGTGTATGCTTGTACAGATTCATTCACTCTGGATGATGAAAAACCGAGTTTTTTGAATACAAGCATTTACGAAAGCCTGGAGAAGTCTGGCAATTTCAAAACGTATTTGAGATTGCTTGCTGACAAAGACGTTAATCCCAAGAATGCGCGTCCCCTTACAGAGGAGTTGAGCCGTACTGGTTCAAAAACTGTCTTTGTAGCCGATGATGCTGCATGGGAAGCGTTCTTTAAGAAAAACGAGACGCTGCCAGAAAGTAACCCTTGGCATTATGCCACCTCTTACGAGAAGCTGAGTGAAGCACAGAAGAAGTTGTTGATTCACACAAGTATGCTCAACAATGCAATTGTAATGGAGAATTTGGCCAGCAGTGAGGCTGACGGCGACAACTCACCCACCCGTGGTGAATATCTGCGTCGTTTCACTGATGTTTCCAAGACAGACACCATTACTTACATTGCATCTGAAGATCTGCCAAGCTCATATAGTCCTGTGGACAAGGATTATTGGCAGCGCTTCCGCAAGGAAAACGGAGGAAACGGCATTTACCTGGTTACAGACTCCAGTCTTACCATGATGCTTCACTTTACACAGGAGCACATGTCAAGGAACAACATCAACAGCGATTTCGACTTTCCCAAGTTTATGGGTCGCGAGCGCATAACAAGCGATGTTCATATCTATGATGCACACCTTGATAGCACTGACATCGTTTGCCAGAACGGATATGTCAACATTACAGAGAAGCCTCTTTGCCCTCTGGCAAGTATGGCTGAGGTAATTCGCACCAACGGACAAACCAACATTTTCAGCCACATGCTGGATCGTTACAGTGCTCCGTATTTCAACCGTCGAATTACAGAGGATTACAAAGTTCTACATCCAGAATTTCAGGATTCAATTTTCACCAAGCGTTATATCTCTAATATGAGTGCAGGAGGAAGGGCGCTTAGCACAGAACCTGGAGCAAACGGCACATACGCACAGTACTATCCATTCAAGTACGCAGCAGATCGAATGCCTACTGAGCTCAAGGACTATGCCGGTTCTGGTACACCCAGTTTGAAGTACGACCCTGCTTGGAACGAGTACTACGAGGATTCACAGCATCCTGAAAATCGCGAAAAGGACATGGCTGCCATGTTCGTTCCCAACGACTCTACACTTTGGGACTATTTCACTCGCGCCGGTGGTATGCAGTTGATTAAAACTTATTATGTACGCGAGGGAACATCATATTGCATCCCACGAGATGATATATTTGATGGTAAAGGTAACCCCTTCGATGAGCCCTATAAAGTTCCCACAACATACGAAGAACTATATAGACAGATTGACTGTATTCCTCTGACCACTCTGGAGAAGCTTATTAATATAATAATGTTACGTTCATTTGTTGGATCAGTACCCAGCAAGATGACAAAGCAGAAGGACGATGCACTAGAGCAGTTGTTCTATCCCGAGGATATTGAAAAGATTGACACCTGTCTGATGGCCAGCAACGGTGCAGTATATATTATGAATCAGATATATGGTCCTGCCGACTTTACTTCTGTTACAGCTCCGGCTTTCATCAGCACCACTAATAAAATTATGAGTTGGGCTATTTATGACCAGACCCAGATGGGATTGAACTACTATGCTTACCTTAAGGCCATGCAGAGTAGATTCACCTTCTTCATGCCCAGCGACAA
>JAIKYE010000076.1 GCA_024683455.1 Bacteroidaceae bacterium | reverse complement strand
GACTTCGATGTAATCCTCAAGAGCGCAGGTGCTGCTAAGCTCCAGGTTGTAAAGGCTGTTAAGGAAGCTTGCGGTCTCGGTTTGAAGGAAGCTAAGGAGCTCGTTGATGGTGCTCCCAGCACTTTGAAGGAAGGTATGCCTAAGGCTGACGCAGAGGCTCTGAAGAAGACCCTCGAGGAGGCTGGTGCAGAAATCGAGTTGAAGTAATCTAACCCCTGTTTAACAGGTAATATGGTAAAGGATCCTCTGGTAGAGGGTTCTTTGCCTTTTTGTGTCTTAAAACTTTCACGAGTCAATCAAATCTTTTTTAGATGGCTAATATTATTAATCAAAGAGTAAATTTCGCTTCCGTAAAAAGTCCTATGGCTTATCCCGACTTTTTGGAAGTGCAGTTGAAGTCTTTCAAAGACTTTCTCCAGTTAGATACTCCACCAGAACTTCGTAAGAATGATGGTCTTTACAAAGTTTTTGCAGAGAATTTCCCCATTCAGGATACTCGCAACAACTTCGTTTTGGAGTTCCTTGACTACTACATCGATCCTCCCCGCTATTCTATTGAGGAGTGTCTGGAAAGAGGACTTACTTACAGTGTACCTTTGAAGGCTAAACTGAAGTTGTATTGTACCGACCCCGATCATGAGGATTTCGATATGGTCATCCAAGATGTTTTTCTTGGCCCCATTCCTTATATGACGGACAATGGTACATTTATTATCAACGGAGCAGAGCGCGTTGTTGTTTCTCAGTTGCACCGCTCTCCTGGTGTATTCTTTGGTAGTAGTGTACACGCTAATGGTACTCAGTTATATTCTGCACGTATCATTCCATTTAAGGGTAGCTGGATTGAATTCGCTACAGACATTAATAATGTAATGTATGCGTACATCGACCGTAAGAAGAAGTTGCCCGTAACAACTCTTTTGAGAGCCATCGGTTTTGAGAACGATAAGGATATTCTGGAAATCTTTAATCTTGCAGAAGAGGTTAAGGTAACACGCCAGAATCTGACGGCAAGAAAAGGCCAGAAGTTGGCTGCCCGTGTTCTTAAGAGCTGGACAGAGGACTTCGTAGATGAGGATACTGGTGAAGTTGTATCAATTGAACGTAACGAGGTTATCCTTGATCGTGAAAGTGAGTTGACAGATGATGCTATTGAAATTATATTGGATAGCAATGTTCCTACCATCCTGATTCACAAGGAGGATGGCCAGAGCTCAGACTATTCAATCATCTTTAATACATTACAGAAAGATACCTCTAACAGTGAGCGTGAAGCTATCTGGTACATTTACAGACAGCTGCGTAATGCGGATCCCGCTGATGATGCCAGTGCACGTGAGGTAATCTTTAACTTGTTCTTCAGTGAGAAGCGTTACGATCTTGGTGAGGTGGGACGTTACCGTATCAACAAGAAGCTGAATCTGGATACAGATATGAGTGTTCGTACGCTGACCAAGGAAGATATCATTGAGATTATCAAGTATCTTATTGAGTTGGTTAACTCTAAGGCCAATGTTGATGATATTGACCACTTGAGTAACCGTCGTGTACGTACCGTCGGTGAACAGTTGGCTAACCAGTTTGCTATAAGTCTGGCTCGTATGAGCCGTACTATCCGTGAGCGTATGAACGATCGCGCCAACGAGGTATTTACCCCAACAGATCTTATCAACGCAAAGACTATCAGTAGTGTTATCAATACGTTCTTCGGAACAAACGCATTGAGCCAGTTCATGGATCAGACCAACCCCTTGGCTGAGGTAACTCACAAGCGTCGTCTGTCTGCCTTAGGTCCTGGCGGTTTGTCTCGTGAGCGTGCAGGTTTCGAGGTTCGAGACGTACACTACACTCACTACGGACGTCTTTGTCCTATTGAGTCTCCTGAAGGTCCTAACATAGGTTTGATTTCATCTCTTTGTGTCTTTGCAAAGATTAACGATTTGGGCTTCATTGAGACCCCCTATCGTAAAGTTAACAATGCAGTTGTTGATCTCTCACCTGAGGGCGTTCAGTATATGACTGCAGAAGAGGAGGAAGGCCAGATTATCGGTCAGGGAAATGCTCCTCTAAATGATGACGGTACCTTTATCCGTACAAAGGTTAAGTGCCGTCAGGATGACGACTATCCTGTTGTTCCTCCCAGTGAGGTTAACTTGATGGACGTCGCTCCTCAGCAGATTGCTTCTATCGCTGCATCTTTGATTCCTTTCTTGGAGCACGATGATGCTCACCGTGCATTGATGGGATCTAACATGATGCGCCAGGCAGTACCTTTGATGCGTACCGAGGCTCCTATTGTTGGAACTGGTATCGAGCGTCAGTTGTGTGAGGATTCACGTACAATGATTACGGCAGAGGGTAGCGGTGTTGTTGAGTATGTTGATGCCACCACCATCCGTATCCTTTATGATCGTACAGAGGATGAAGAGTTCGTAAGCTTCGAGCCCGCCCTCAAGGAATATCGTATTCCCAAGTTCCGTCGTACCAACCAGAATATGACCATCGACCTTCGTCCTATTTGTAACAAGGGTGACAGGGTAGAGAAGGGTCAGATTCTTACAGAAGGCTACTCTACCGAAGACGGCGAGTTGGCACTTGGTAAGAACTTGCTGGTTGCATACATGCCTTGGAAGGGTTACAACTATGAGGATGCTATCGTACTGAACGAGCGCGTCGTTCGTGAGGACGTCCTTACTAGTGTGCATGTGGAAGAGTTTGCCCTGGAGGTACGCGAAACTAAGCGTGGTATGGAGGAACTCACTGCAGATATTCCTAATGTTAGCGAGGAGGCAACCAAGGACTTGGATGAGAATGGTATCATCCGTATCGGTGCCCGTGTTGCTCCTGGTGACATCATGATTGGTAAGATTACACCTAAGGGTGAGAGCGATCCTAGTCCTGAAGAGAAGTTGCTGCGTGCTATCTTCGGTGATAAGGCCGGTGACGTTAAGGATGCTTCTCTGAAGGCAAGCCCCTCACTGAATGGTGTTGTTATTGATAAGAAACTCTTCTCACGTGCTATTAAGACTCGTGCTATCAAGAATGCAGATAAGCCTCGCTTGGCTGCTATCGATGAGGAGTTTAATAGCAAGGTAGAAGACTTGAAGGCTATCCTTGTTGATAAGTTGTTAGAGCTCACCAAGGGCAAGAAGAGCCAGGGCATCAAGGATTATATGGGTGCCGACTTGATTGCCAAGGGTGGAAGTATCACTGCCAGTGTACTGAACACCTTTGACTTTACAGCTGTTCAGTTGAGCAACTGGACCAACGATGAGCATATCAATGGTCTGATTGCTAAGCTGATTATCAACTACCTGAAGAAATACAAGCTTCTGGATGCTGAGATGAAGCGCAAGAAGTATGCTATCACTATCGGTGATGAGCTGCCCAGCGGTATCATTCAGATGGCTAAGGTTTACATTGCCAAGAAGCGTAAGATTGGCGTCGGTGATAAGATGGCCGGTCGTCATGGTAACAAGGGTATTGTAAGTAAGGTGGTACGTCAGGAAGATATGCCATTCTTGGAGGATGGTACTCCCGTAGATATCGTACTGAACCCTCTGGGTGTGCCTTCACGTATGAACATCGGTCAGATCTTCGAGACCGTACTTGGTGCCGCAGGTAAGAAGTTGGGTGTTAAGTTTGCTACACCTATCTTCGATGGCGCATCTCTTGACGACCTCTGTGAGTGGACCGATAAGGCTGGCCTGCCCCGTTACTGTTCAACACAGTTGTACGATGGTGCTACAGGTGAGCCTTTCGACCAGTTGGCTACCGTAGGTGTTGCTTACATGCTTAAACTGGGCCACATGGTCGAGGATAAGATGCATGCACGTAGCATCGGACCGTACTCACTTATTACCCAGCAGCCTCTTGGAGGTAAGGCTCAGTTTGGTGGTCAGCGTTTCGGAGAAATGGAGGTTTGGGCTATCGAGGCCTTCGGTGCTTCTCATGTTCTTCAGGAAATCCTTACCATCAAGAGTGATGATGTTGTTGGCCGTAGCAAGGCATATGAAGCCATTGTTAAGGGTGAGCACATGCCTACTCCTGGTATTCCTGAGTCACTGAACGTACTCTTGCACGAGTTACGTGGTCTGGGATTAAGTGTTACATTGGATTAACGTAGAATACTCTTTTAGAAAGGATATAAAATATGGCTTTTAAGAAAGAAACCAAGGTAAAAAACAACTTTACCAAGATAACCATCGGTTTGGCATCTCCTGAGGAAATTCTGGAGAATTCGTATGGCGAGGTTTTGAAACCTGAGACCATCAACTACCGTACATATAAGCCCGAGCGTGATGGATTGTTCTGTGAGCGTATCTTTGGTCCCACCAAGGATTATGAGTGCCATTGTGGTAAGTATAAGCGTATCCGCTACAAGGGTATTGTCTGCGACCGATGCGGTGTTGAAGTAACAGAGAAGAAAGTACGTCGTGAGCGTAGCGGCCACATCCAGTTGGTGGTTCCCGTAGCTCACATCTGGTACTTCCGTTCACTTCCCAACAAGATCGGTTATCTTCTGGGTATTCCTACCAAGAAGCTCGATGCTATTATTTACTACGAGCGCTATGTTGTTATCCAGCCAGGTGTGATGGAGAACGACAAGGATATGCCTTTGCAGAAGTTTGATTTGCTTTCTGAGGATGAGTACATGGATATCATGGACCGTCTGCCTCAGAATAATGCATTCCTTGAGGATACAGATCCCAATAAGTTTATTGCCAAGATGGGTGCAGAGGCTATCTATGATTTGCTGCTGCAGTTAGACTTGGATAAGCTGTCTTATGAGTTGCGTGATTCTGCCAGTCAGGATTCAGCTCAGCAGCGCAAGAACGAGGCACTGAAGCGTCTACAGGTAGTAGAAAGCTTCCGCGCCAGCAAGGGTCGTAACAAGCCCGAGTGGATGATTATGAAGATTCTTCCCGTCATTCCACCAGAGCTCCGTCCTCTTGTTCCACTGGATGGCGGTCGTTTCGCAACCAGTGACTTGAACGACCTCTATCGTCGTGTTATTATACGTAACAACCGTCTGAAGCGACTCATTGAGATTAAGGCTCCTGAGGTGATTCTGCGTAATGAGAAGCGTATGTTGCAGGAAGCTGTTGACAGCCTCTTTGACAACAGCCGTAAGAGTAGTGCTGTTAAGACAGACAGCAACCGTCCTCTGAAGTCTTTGAGCGATTCACTGAAGGGTAAACAGGGACGTTTCCGTCAGAACTTGTTAGGTAAGCGTGTTGACTACTCTGCCCGTTCTGTAATTGTTGTAGGTCCCGAGTTGAAGATGGGTGAGTGTGGTCTGCCTAAGCTGATGGCAGCCGAGCTTTACAAGCCATTCGTTATCCGTAAGCTTATCGAGCGTGGTATTGTAAAGACCGTTAAGAGTGCTAAGAAGATTGTTGATCGTAAGGATCCAATCATCTGGGATATTTTGGAGTATGTTATGAAGGGTCATCCCGTTCTCCTGAACCGTGCTCCTACACTGCACCGTTTGGGTATTCAGGCCTTCCAGCCTAAGATGATCGAAGGTAAGGCTATTCAGTTGCACCCATTGGCTTGTACTGCGTTCAATGCCGACTTCGATGGTGACCAGATGGCCGTTCACTTGCCTTTGAGCAACGAGGCTATCTTGGAGGCTCAGATTCTGATGCTTCAGTCTCACAACATTTTGAATCCTGCCAATGGCGCACCTATCACCGTTCCTTCTCAGGATATGGTGCTGGGTCTATACTACATTACCAAACTGCGTCCAGGTGCAAAGGGTGCCGGTCTTAAGTTTTATGGACCCGAAGAGGCTATCATTGCCTACAACGAGAAGCGTGTAGATGTTCATGCTCCTGTATTTGTTGTAGTTGATGACCTGATGGAGGACGGAACCATTGGTAAGCGTATGGTAGAAACCTCTGTTGGTCGTGTTATTGCCAACGAGATTATTCCTGCCGAGGTAGGTTACTTCAATGATGTTATTTCTAAGAAGACCCTGCGTGGCATCATCACCGATGTTATCAAGACTGTAGGTGTGGCTCGTGCATGTGACTTCTTGGATGGTATCAAGAACCTTGGTTACCGCCTCGCATACGAGGGTGGTCTGTCATTCAACTTGGGTGATATCATCATTCCTAAGGAGAAGGACGAACTCATCCGCAAGGGTAATGAGGAGATTGACCGTATTCAGGGTGAGTATGGTATGGGATTCATTACCGATAAGGAGCGTCACAATCAGGTAATTGATATCTGGACTCATGTTAATAATGACTTGTCTGCTATCCTCATGAAGACCATGAAGGAAGCTGACCAAGGTTTCAATGCCGTATATATGATGCTTGACTCAGGTGCTCGTGGTAGTGCCGGTCAGATTAGCCAGCTCTCTGGTATGCGTGGTTTGATGGCTAAGCCTCAGAAGGCAGGTGCCGAACCCGATACTATCGAGAACCCCATTATCTCTAACTTTAAGGAAGGTATGTCCGTGCTGGAGTACTTTATCTCTACCCACGGTGCTCGTAAGGGTTTGGCCGATACCGCTTTGAAGACTGCCGACGCCGGTTACCTGACTCGTCGTCTTGTTGACGTAAGCCACGATGTTATCATTACCGAGGAGGACTGTGGCACCTTGCGTGGTCTTTCTTGCTCTGCCTTGAAGAATGGCGATGAGATTATCAGCAGTCTTTACGACCGTATCTTGGGTCGTGTCTCTGTTCATGATGTTATCCATCCTGTTACAGGCAAGCTCATCTGTGCAGCAGGTGAGGAGATTAATGAGGCTAAGGCCCAGGAGATTGAGGACAGTCCTATCGAGACCGTAGAAATTCGTTCTGTACTTACCTGCGAAAGCAAGAAGGGTGTATGTATGAAATGTTACGGTCGTAATCTGGCAACCAGTCAGATGGTACAGAAGGGTGAGGCTGTCGGTGTTATTGCAGCTCAGTCAATTGGTGAGCCTGGTACACAGCTTACACTTCGTACGTTCCACGCCGGTGGTGTGGCTGGTAACGCAGCAGCTAACGCTATGATCAAGGCTAAGTACGATGCTCGTCTTGAGTTTGAGGAGTTGCGTACAGTAGATGTTACTGAGGAGGATGGCACATCAGCTCAGGTTGTTGTCGGCCGTCTGGCTGAAGTTCGCTTCGTAGAGCCTACCACAAATATTGTTCTTCTTACTCAGAGTGTTCCTTATGGTAGTACTCTTTATAAGAAGGAAGGCGACAAGGTTGCTAAGGGTGACGTAGTTGCAAAGTGGGATCCCTTCAATGCTGTAATCGTAACAGAAGCTCCTGGTAAGGTTCAGTTCGAGGACGTTATCGAGAATGTTACCTATCGTGTAGAGAGCGATGAGGCTACCGGTCTGAGCGAGAGCATTATCATTGAATCTCGTGACAGAACCAAGGTTCCTGCTGCTCACATCGTAGATGCGAACGGTGAGCTCTTGCGTACTTATAACTTCCCCATTGGCGGTCATATAGCCATCAAGGATGGTCAGGAGGTTAAGGCTGGCGATGTACTGGTTAAGATTCCTCGTGTTGTAGGTGGTGGTGGTGATATCACCGGTGGTCTGCCTCGTGTAACCGAGCTGTTCGAGGCTCGTAATCCAAGTAATCCTGCTATCGTTGCCGAAATCGACGGTGAGGTGACCATGGGTAAACTTAAGCGTGGTAACCGTGAGATTATTATTACCTCTAAGGTTGGTGACGTACGTAAGTACCTTGTTCCTCTGAGCAAGCAGATTTTGGTTCAGGAGAACGACTACGTTCGTGCAGGTACGCCCCTCTCTGATGGTGCTATTGCACCTGCCGACATCCTTGCTATCAAGGGTCCCACAGCCGTTCAGGAGTACATTGTTAATGAGGTACAAGACGTTTACCGTCTGCAGGGTGTGAAGATTAACGATAAGCACTTTGAGGTTATCGTACGTCAGATGATGCGTAAGGTGCAGATTGAAGAGCCCGGTGATACTCGCTTCCTTGAACTTCAGGTTGTTGATAAGCTCGACTTCGCAGCGGAGAACGATCGTATCTGGGGTAAGAAGGTTGTTGTTGATGCCGGTGATTCAGAGACCATGCAGAAGGGTATGATTGTAACAGCCCGTCGTCTGCGTGATGAGAATTCACAGCTCAAGCGTCGTGACTTGCGTACCGTTCAGGTTCGTGATGCCGTTCCTGCAACCTCAACTCAGATTCTGCAGGGTATCACCCGTGCAGCATTGCAGACTAGCAGCTTCATGTCTGCTGCATCATTCCAGGAGACTACAAAGGTACTGAACGAGGCAGCTATCAATGGCAAGAGCGACTACTTGGAGGGTATGAAGGAGAACGTTATCTGCGGTCACCTCATTCCTGCCGGTACTGGTTTGCGTGAGTTTGATAAGATTGTCGTAGGTAACCGTGAAGATTATGACCGTGTATTGGCAAGTCGCAAGACTCTGCTTGACTACGTAGAAGATATCTAAACGATTCATCTATAAATAAAAGAGAACCCCGTGGCATTATGCTACGGGGTTCTCTTTTTATTATATACCTATAATCTCTTTTGTCGAGTAAAACGTTTTACGCTTTCCTCGCATGGACAGCCAATAAAAGCGCCCTCCTCTATTTTCTTTAGAGTTGATTAAAAAGGAATCCTGACCTCAAAAACCTTGAGTAAGCTCATTCAATTGTTTGATCTTACTCATTCATTTTTGTGAGTAAACTCAGCGAATTATACACGTGTATATTCCGTTCGCCTTCTTGATATTTGTATGACTTATTCCTCCAGCGTCCTTAGAGCCTGGTAGATAAGAATATCGTTGGGGTAGGTGAGCTTAAAGTTCATGATGTCTCCTTGTGCTATATGAAGGGGAAGAAAACCTAACTCGTTGGCTAAAGTGAAGAGGCTCTGAGCATGGGTAATACCTTTCTCGTTGGCTTTATCCATCATCTCCTTCAGCGTTTTCAGTGGGAAGGTGTGAGGTGTCTGAGCCCTAAGCAGATTCTCGCGTGGCATGTAGCTGTTGCTGCTACTGCCGTTCTCGCTGATTAGGAAAGCCTCCTGGCTACGTACAGCTGTAATAGCGTTTCCGTGAGTCAGGCATACTGCAATGTTGCGGCTGATAATATCCTGACTGATAAGAGGCCTGACAGCATCGTGAACGAGCACAATCGAGTCAGTGTCCTTTATTTCTTGCAGGAGATAGTTTATACCATTCTTCAGCGATTGGAAAGAGCTATCTCCACCAATGATAGTGTGACGGAACTTGGTTATCTCACCGCTTTGTGCTTCCTCCTGTACGGTATCTTCCCAACCGTGGGCACATACTACATAGATGTCCTGTATGAGCGGGTGAATCTGGAAGGCCTTCATGGTGTGTTTGAGCACAGTTTCTCCGTTCACTTCGATATACTGCTTGGGGCGGTTGGTGTTCATCCTTGATGATTTGCCGCCAGCCAATAGGAGTGCTATGTGCTTATTGTTCTTCATTTGTTCTGGTTTACTGTTTATTGTTGAGGCTTAGTTCCCTTCGTCCATGGGAGAGGGGCTAGGGATGCGGCTACTTATCTCATCGAGGTATTTCTGGCAGAAGTTTTCATGCGTATGAATCATATGGTAACGTAGGATCTCCAGCACGGTAGATTCGAAGATGAAATATATCCAGGGGTGTCCTATTAGTACGGACAGAAAAAGCACGCCTGCTCGTGTATCAAAGGTTAGAATATTTGTGATAGGCATCAGCGGAAGACTGTCCTGACGGAATCGATGCCGCATGTCCTCAGGAACCTTACCACTCAGTTTTTCCTGTATAGCTTGGAAGAGATTTTGGAAGACGGGGGTCTGGTCCTCTTGACTCTTGGTGTATCTTATGTAAAAGAACAGGTAGAGTTTGTGGAACCATTCACGACTTTTCCATTTCAGACTGCGGAACTCTTCTTCTTCCTGCCTACTGGTTGCCAGCTCGCTCTTTCCCTCTCCCAGAAAGAACCACAGATGTATGTTACGATAATAATCGGCTATAGCGCATTGGCGACCATGACAATGGAGTCCGGCCCATGCTGCCAACAACCAAATCCATACTCCCCATTCTGGCGCCAATCTCAGGCAAAGCCCTAGATAGATACAGAAGAACCATACATCTCCGGCAAAGCCGTCAAGGATACGACCAATGAGCGTCTTCTTGCCAGTCATACGTGCCAATTGGCCGTCGGCACAATCGTACCAGTTTGCCCAAATCAGTAAGAGGATGCCTATGAGGTTCATCTTCAAGTTGGGAAGGTAGAAAAAATATCCGCTGGCGGCTCCAATGACGATACTCATCAAGGTGACGGCTATGGGGTGGATGCCTAACTTCTGGAATAGGCAGGCCCAAAGGTAGCCTGGTGTGCGGGTGACGTATAGCTCAAACCGACTTTCCGTGTCGGCCGATTTCATTGTTGCCGAAACTTTATCTGTTAGCTTCATTTGCTTGCCTTCAGACCTTTAATCACGCTGTTTGTAAAGCCGTTCTCTTCCATCGTGTTCAGTCCGCGAATAGTAATTCCGCCCGGTGTCGTCACACGGTCTATCTCGGCTTCGGGGTGACTATTGTTGGCACGTAGCAGCTCTACAGCTCCCAGAAGAGTCTGTTCTACTATATGCTGGGCATCCTTGGCGTACATACCTAATTCTACTCCCCCTTCAGTGGCTGCGCGGACATATCGCATGGCATAGGCAATTCCACAACTGGCAAGAGCCATGCCAGCTCCCATCAATCGTTCTTCTATAATCATGGTATCGCCCAGCTCCTTGAAGATGGTCAGTATTTCATTGTCCATCTTGGGGGTGGTGTTCTTGCGTGCAATGAAGGTCATACTCTGACGGACAGCGATAGCAGTATTAGGTATGATGATATAGACGGGATGCTGCCCAAACAGATTTTCTATCTTTTCTGTGTTTGTGCCTGCAGCCATGCTTCCTAAAATCACGTTTCCGCTCCTCAGGTGAGTAGCTATTTCCCGAGAAACATCTTCAACTTTCCAAGGCTTGACGGCAAGGATGACCATATCGGCATCCTTTACACATTCTTTATTGTCTTGCGTGATGTTTATCCCAGTAAACTCTGCCTTAATGGCATCCAACTTACCCTTGCTGGGGTTACTGATATAGATGTCTTTTGCATCAATATGTTTGCTCTGTGCCAATCCTCTGGCGGTGGCACCTCCCATATTTCCTGCTCCTATGATTGCTATTTTCATAAATTGAAAATTGAAAGTTGAAAACTATTTAAAATCTTTGCACTTCAGTTCCCCTCCCTCACGGAGGAGGGGTTAGGGGAGAGGCTTTTTTATCTCTTAATGACAGCTCTTACCACAAACCAGCCGTGGGCGGCTATAGTACGTCCCCATCCGTAATGCATGGCCATCAGTTTTAAACGCTCTATGAGAGATTTACGATGGTTCTGGGTCGTCATCCCTTCGTTGAGGTAATCTGTAAGAATCTCATGGGTATTCTTGATGGGTACTCTGCGTTTGGCAGCTTTCTTCATGATGCGAATGCACCAGTCGTAGTCGGCAGAATAACGGTAATCCAGATTGTAGTTTTCGCTTTTTGCAAAGTCTGCGCGAACGTAGAACGACTGATGGCATACACGCATGCCTTGGAGAAAATGGTTCCACGAGAGTTTCTCTGGTGTGGTTAGCCGACGATGCCGAAGGAAATTCCCCTTGTCGTCCACCAAATCTGTTTCACCGTAGATTATGGCAGGGTTGCTATTCCTGCCTTTTCTCCAACGGGCGCATGCTGCAACTTTTGAGATAGTATCTTGGCTGTGCAGCTTATCTCCTGCATTTAGGAAAACAATATAATCTCCAGATGCAAGCGCCAATGCCTTATTCATTGCATCATAGAGACCGTCATCAGGTTCACTTGTCAGGCGAATCTGGTGTCTGTTGTTGTTTTGCTCTACATATCGCTGCACTATACTGAGCGTTTTGTCCGTGGAAAGTCCATCTACGATTAGATGTTCTATCTTATCATAATCCTGTGCAGCGACACTGTCTAATGTACGTTGTAACGTAGCTCCTGCATTGTAGGTGACAGTAGCTATGGTTATTAACGGGAGCGAATTTACAACTTTATCTTGATTCATATACATCTATGTACTTTTGGGCAACACGTGTCTCTCCATAAGCCGATGCAGCTTTATGAAGAGCCACCTCACGCATGTCATGAGAAAGAACGTATTGGATGCCTTCTGCCAAATCTGCTACGTCTTTGTATTGGGCAACATAGCCGTTTTGCAGATGGTCTGTCATTTCCGGTATGCCGCCCACATTAAAACCGACGCATGGAGTTCCACATGACATGGCTTCAGCTATGGTGTTGGGTAGATTGTCTTGCAGACTGGGTGTCACGAAAACATCTGCTGCGGCATACATGTTGGCCATTTCTTCCGGACTGCTAATGTATCGGCCACCCTTGCCCACGCATATTGTTAAGAGTTGAGAGTTAATGGTTGAGAGTTTCTCCAAAGCTTGCTGCAAATAGACGTAGCCTTTGCGTTCATCGTTGAGATTTTGGGAACAGAAGAGGATAATCTTCTTGTCCTGCGGCAGGTCCAGTCTCTTGCGTGCTTCTTGCTGGTCGATAGGACGGAATATGTTGTGAGGGATACAATTGTTAATGTGTACCACCTGTTCCTCTGGCATCGCCTGTTTGGCTCTTTGGGTAATCCATTCGCTACATCCTACAAAGGTGATGTTACCCTTCTTATACAATTCCTGCTTCTTGAGAAAATGTTTGTGGGCTGTGTTGCCTGGCAGAAGAGGACAGTTCTTGCACTCTGTTTCCTGACAGTCGCCCCTGTAATGACAGATACCCAAGTAAGGCCATTCATCATGCAGCGTCCAGACAATCTTCTTGCCATCCTTTATCATCTGCTTCAGACAGGAGAGGGAAACCATTCCCTGATTAATCCAGTGCAGATGAATCACGTCGGCTTCTTTGTATTCGTCGGTCTTGGTGACATTGATACCGAAGTCGGCTGTATCCGCCTGCCAGAGTTTACCTTTCATGTGCGACATAATCTGCATGCGTTCCAATACCTTGGGAATTTTTGTCCCAACCTGAGCTACAGTAACAGAGGATGATATTTTGTCGCGTACCAGCATCTTAGCCTTGACACCGTTATTGTTCAGGGCTTCCATCAGTCGGTAGGCTGCAATGGCACCTCCGCCTGTAAGGTCGCTGGTACTAATTAGGAGGACTCTCATTTGTATGCTGTCTTTCCCATCCATTTGAGGATGCGCTTGTTTAATGATTGTAGGATGAAACGGAAGTTTCCGTAACGCAGGTTCAGGAACAACTCCTCAAAAGAGCGTCCGATCTTTATCCACGGATTCATCCACCCCATAATCTTGTAGGCTCTCTTGCGATATGCAACGTGTTCCATAATATATTCAGGATGCCGGAGAGATGTTTCCTGCTCGAACCGCGTCATGGTGAAGATACGGCGGTATCCACGAGGCATTGTCTCCAATGAGCCTCCAAAGTGTGTGCTACCTGCTGTAGCACCCAGATTGTTTATCATGTTGCGACGTGGAACGATGCAAAGCCCGTTGCTCATCAGCAGGTGAGCCCAGAATATGGTTTCGTAAAAGGCTTTTCCCTGAGATTTGTGTTGTTCGCACATAGGTAGGAAGTCGTTGCGGTAGCCACGTTCCTTTATGATGGCTTTTAGCTGAGCTACAGCCTGTGGGTCATCCATCCATGTGTAATGCTCGTCCCACTGGTCAATGACTCTTCTCCAAGAAGCCCATCCCCAGATACTGAAGTTGGTCGTGAAGAAATAATCCTCCTCAATATCGGATGTCTGTTCCTCTACGTTAAAGCCGGAAATCATGGTGATGCGTTTATCATTCTCATAGCGGTCCAGCATTTCTTTGCAGAACGTAAAGAACGACACGGCAGGTATATCATCATCTTCCAATACCACACATTTGTCCGTTTGGCTGAATGCCCATTTTTGGGAAATAAACTCGGACGGATCACATCCGTAGTTACGCTCTTGATATAGTTGGTGCACCTCGCAATCCCAGTCAATCTGGCTGACAACTTCTCTGCAAGCCAATAAACCCTCCATATCTTTTTTAGAGCGAGGCCCGTCTTGGTAAAGGAAAAGTCGTGTGGGACGTGCTTTCTGCACTTGCGCAAAAACTTGCTTCAACGGCTCTGGCCGGTTGAAGAACAAAATTAGTACGGAAATATCCACAAGTGCTTGTTTCATGATGCAAAATTAATATTTTTAATTCATAATTCACAATTCGTAATTGACAATTTTGAATTTTGTATCGAATTCCATAAAAATGTTCAACGTTCAATGTTCAATATTCAATGGTTTTCGTACCTTTGCATCATGAAAGAGAGAAATCATGCTTTTGACTTGCTCTGCGGACTCTGCATTCTCAGGATGATTGTTTTGCATTCTGTCAGTATGTGTGGTTTTAGGGGGTGTACGATGTGGTTTGACAAACTAATGGCATGGACCTTTTTCTTCATCTGCTTCTTTTTCTTCAAGGCAGGTTATTTCAACAAAAGTATTTCGGCTCCAACCAAGTTTTTTCTTAAGGATAAGTTCAAGCGTTTGATGATTCCTTATTTTGCATGGGGGGCTATAAGCAGTGTCTTTTATTTTGGCATTCTTCTGATGTTCCCTAATGAATTGCACAAGTATTGGGATAAGTTGGAGTGGAGTCATATCTGGATGCAGAGTCATTTCTACGGTAATCCGCCTGTGTGGTTCCTGTTCTCCTTCTTCTGTATGTATGTGATGGTTTATTTCATGCAGAAGGTTCCATATCTGGCATATCTGGCTATGTTTTTCCCTTTGGCCAGTTGGGCATTAGCGGAATATAAAATAGAGGTGCCTATGAGTCTGGGTAATGTCTTTATGGGTGTTTTCTTCTTCTATCTGGGCAAATGCTGGCACTGGATGCTTCATAAAATGCCAAAACAGGCTTTCCTGTTTGTGTCTTTGATGCTACTTCTTGTATTTCTGTTCGGGAATCATTATTGGCATGGTGAATATGATATGAGTCTGAATCATTGGGTACATCGTCCATGGGGAGCTATAATCAATACTACATGTGCATTGTGTGGCATTTCTGGTGTTCTTCTGTCAATGCCTGTTTTCCGTGTGCCGGTTGTCGCATATATCGGAGAGCATAGTATGGTTTATTTTGTACTTCATTATCCCATATTGTTGTATTACAGTATGGTACTTGGCGTAGCAGGCAGGGGGATGAATAAGCACTGGGATGATTTCATTCTGGTTACTCTTATCATCCTGTGTATATGTACGTGGTTAGTTCCGTTCATTGAGCGGAACAGATGGCTTAGCGGTAGAATTCCACCTTCCGCTTAACCAGGGAATCTTCTCGATGTAAGGTACAAACCAAGAGCAGATGCAGAATACAACGGGAATGAGAATAATCACCTCTTCCCACCTGTTGTATATGCTTCTGCCAAAGCTCAAATGCATAAATCTGTAGAAATACAGCATGGGATAGTGTGATATGAAGTAAACCATGCTGTGCTGTCCTATGAAACATAATCCGGGAATGCGTACAGGACGTGCCGTCAGTAACAGTCCAGACAGTCCGCATAAGGCCAGAATGGCATCTATGACAGCCGTCAGCGGGTTTCCTGCAAATTCATTGTAGCTCATGATATACTTACCCGGAACGAGGAAGTTTATGCATACGAACGCCAGCGTCAGCACTACGGAAAGATACCTCATCTGTTTCTTTGTGTAGCGTTCCATCAGGATGCGCCAGAAACGCCCCAGATAGAAGAAGAATGTGGCAATAAACAGATTGTTGGCCGACATCCACAGAGGATTGCCCCATCTCCATAGCAGGTAGCTTACGGCTGGAAATGTAACTGCTATCCAATGCAGATGTTTTATCTTTTCTATATAATGTACCAGAATGTACATGCTGAAGAAAGAGAACAGGAACCAAACAGGCCCGTTCCCGTAGAAACCGCTATTGGTCCATATATGTTCAATATTTAGTGGTTCTACCCATCCTTTGTATTTTGCTGAGAGATGCGGGTAAAAAGAAAAATATATGACACAGCCGATAAAGCCTGCACTGAGGTAGGGGATGAGCAGTCTCTTGCACCTGTCTATTAGGTACTCCTTATCATTCGTACCCGTTCCTTTGTTAAAGTATCCGGCCTTGAAGAAAAAGAAACTCATGAAGAAGTAGCTCCATTGCATTATGTCGAGCCACCAGTCCACCTTATCTTTTCCGCAGAAACCCATGATGTGCAGTGTTACCATTCTGATGATGCAGATGCCGCACAGAATGTCAAAGGCATGATTTCTTTCTGGTTTACCCATTATTCTTTGAATTTAAGTTTTAAAGGTCTGTGACTCACTTTCATCTCATCAGGGATATCTTTCCTAACTTTGCCGTAGTGGTTATTGAGGTAGGTAAGCAGGTCTTTAGGGGCTGCTACCTCCAGATTGCCCAGTTTTACCAGTTGTGCGTGAGTAACATCATATGATGCTATGCGTTCGCTTTTGGTAATGATGTTTTTGTAAATCTCAGTCTCGCTATTGTTGAAGAATGTCTGCGTGCGTTTCATCATCCAAAAGATGATGCTCTTGGGTAAGAGCGTTATCAGAATCCTTGTCATAAGGCAAGGTATAAATCCTCTTTCCCTTGGCTTTGCTATGTCACAATGACCGCAGAATCTCCATTGCCATATTTCCTTGGCGATGAAAAGGCCGTTCAGGAAATTAAGGATATTGTATTGAATCTGCTCTTTCCTTTTGCTCTTGGGAACCTTGTCAAAGGGGAATATATCAACGTATATTCCCTGATGCATCTTTATGTGGCTGAACGTTTCCTCGTTGAATTCCGTACCATTCATCCTGACTTTCATGAAGAAGAATGGCACATGAGAATCAGTCTCGGGAGTCTGAACAAAATACTCGTCCCCAAATTCTTCTTGCGCCACGCTCATGAAATGTTCATAGTCGGGGCGTAGCATGCCCACATCTACGTCATCGTCCCACGGCAGTATCTTCTCCCAGAAGTATGCTCCTATGGCTGTTCCTCCTGTTATGAAGTATCTGATACCGTGTTTTTTGCAGACACGTTTTATTTCAGAAAGAATCTGGTAAAGCGCGGTTTGTAGCTTTTCCAGTTCCTCGGGCGTGTAGCTGTTGCTCATCTTTCTTTTGTTGGGGGGAGACTCTACTTAATGACTCGGGTTCCTAAAGGAGAGCATACTTCCATGTTTCCGGTTCCCTCTACGGCATCTGTCTTGGCACTTAGGTTGTCAAGCAGATTCACGATAATGGCTTCCTGTGTACAAGGTAGTACAGGACTTCCGAATTCGCGTGTGCCGTGATGAGCCAGGATTACGTGTATGATACGTTTAATCTCTTCTCCGTCAATTCCTTGCTGCTCCAAAACATTCTGCAACTTGTGGGCACCGATAAAGATATGCCCCAACAGATACATGTCGGTCTGCGTCTCGCCTTCTGTATTGTATTCATATACTTTGCCGTAATCGTGGAAGAGGATAGCCAGAATACTGCGTTCTACTTTTATTTCGTAAGGAAGGCAAGGGTACAGCCCCTCCAGCATGTGCAGCATCTGGTAGGTATGATTGGTCAAGCCGCCAGGGAATGCGTGATGCACACTGGTGGCGGCGGGATATTTGCAATAAGGAGCGTAAAGCTTGTCTGCAAAATCACGGATGATGGGGATGAGGCTCTGGTCGGAACAAAAGCTGATGAGCTTGTTGATAGTGTTGTCCCATACATCTCTGCGGATAGGACGGGGCAGCAGATTGTACAGGGGGTGATCCATCAAAGGCATCTGTCCGGGCTTCATGTCTGTTAATGAACATGATTTCTTTCCGGCATTGTCTTTTATAGCATAGAAACTTACTAACTGGCCTACCTTGGGCTCGGCTGTAGGTTGCAGATCCCATACGGAGATGTTCATGGTTTCTATCAAGTCTGCGACCTTCAGCACGGCATAAGGCGAACCTGTGCGTGTAGTTCCGTTAGTGCGGCTTATAACAAGATATTCTTTAATCATTTTTTTGACCTTAGACTTAAGTCTTCCTCTTCTCGGGGGGGGGGGACTTATTTTCTGATTTTTAAAACAGGGGCAATTTTATTTGTCGTTTGTGGAAGTTCTACTTCAAATCCTTCCGCAGTTTGGCGAGCTTTTACTTTTCCATAACCCAAGAGCTGAACGCAATTGATGCGCTTCTTGAAGTATGGGTTGCCCTTCGCCAATGATTTGATGACGAGACGCTTGTCTGTGGGCCACCCCATAGCGGTAACGTAAAGATGTTCTTTTGTCTGGTTGAAACGAACGTCGCGACAATCCATTCCAGCAAACTGACCGTCGTTAAAGCCTTGAGCATTAATTTTGATATCTTTCTCGGCTATAGGTCCCTCACCGAATTTCTCCCAGGGACGGGTGCCGAAGATACTCTCGCCATTCTGCGTCATCCAAGCCTCCAAGTCGTCAAGTATCTTAGATTCCTTCTCGTCGTAAGTGCCATCAGCACGCAGGGGAATATTCAACAGTAGGTTGCCGTTCTTTGAGATGATATCCACCAACTGCTTGATGATTGTAGCTGCGGATTTATATTGGCCGTTTTCATATATTCTGGTGGTATAGTGCCAGTCTCCTATGCAGTTGCATGTCTGCCAGGGAATGGGGATGATTTCGTTGGGCGCGCCGCGTTCTACATCCCACGTCAGGGCTTTGCGTTGGTCGTCGCTAAGAATCTTACCGAAAACCACGCCGCGAGGATTCTTGTTATAGAGGTGGGTGGCAATACGCAGACCACAGTCGCTTAGGGGATAGAAAGGCAGTACCGTTACATCGAAGTAGATGAGGTCAGGCTCATAGCGATTGATGGCGTCAAGCGTACGGTCGTAGAAGTTTGTGACGAATTCCTGTGATGGCGGACAGGCTCCGTTTTCCCATCCCCATTGTGCATGTATGCGTCCGTTGTCCCAGGAGCCTTGGCTCATGGGGTGGTTCTGCTGGTAGAGCATTTGCGGGTCTAGTCCTTCCCACCATTTGCCCTTGCCGTCCTCTTTTGTCAGGTTGCCGTCATAGTAAACGCCAGTTTTAGGGCCTTCCAAGTCATAGCGCTGAGCGGGTTCGTACCAAGTCCAGGCATGGTCGGCATGAAACGAGATGCCAAGTGGCAGGCCAACCTTCTTTGCAGCCTTTGCCCACTCTGCCAGAATATCTTTGTGTGGGCCGATGTTCATAGAATTCCATGGCTGGTACTGAGAGTCCCACAGGTCGTAGTTGTCGTGATGGTTACCCAGCACAAAGAAGTACTGTGCACCGCACCGCTTGTAACGTTCCACCAATTTCTCGGGTTCCCATTTTTCGGCCTTAAAGAGCGGCAGGATGTCCTTGAATCCCACCTCCGAAGGATGTCCGTAATGCTCTACATGCCATTTGTATTCATTGCTGCCCTCCATATAAAGGGAACGAGCCATCCAGTCGCCCGAACCTTCTACGCACTGGGGGCCCCAGTGCGCCCAGATACCGAACTTGGCATTGCGGAACCATTCTGGTGTCTGGTGAGTCTCCAGTGATTCCCATGTGGGTTCGTACTGGCCCGTTTGCATTTTCTCGTGCTGCTCCGATACAGGTATCTTATATTGCTGAGCGCTGGCGGGAAGCCATGCGGAAAGCAAGAGAGCTATAAAAATACTCTTCTTTGTCATAATGATTCTTTTGTTTCTGCAAAGATACGATTTAGAGTGGGAAAAGCAAAATTTATTTTGTCTTTTACTCACTAATTCGTATCTTTACCCCCGTTATGAGCAAGAAATCGAGACAAAAGCATGTACCTGTTCAGGCTCCTAAGACGGTGAGCTTAGAAAAGAAGGGAAGAACATTAGGTTTTCCTCTATGGCTGTTACCTATTATATATTGTGTTTCATTCGTTGTGTTTGCGTGGATATTCCTGATAGGGAAGAATGCAGATACCCTGTTTTTTATGCAGGACCGTGGACACTGGAATGATACCATGGTGTATTTCCATGAGTGTGTGCGTATGCCAGGCGGTTTCCTTTCGTGGATAGGTTCCTATTTCACACAGTACTTCTATTATCCAGCCTATGGTGCAGCCATGCTTATCCTCCTGTGGGTGTTAAGTTTCTGCATAGCATGGCGCTCGTTTCACGTAAGGCATGAGTTGACTTTCCTGTTGTTTGTTCCTTTGCTGGCTTTGTTGTGTACTGAGGTACAATTGGGCTATTGGATTTATTTCCTAAGGGATCTTGACTACAGTTTCTACCACTCTTTTGGCTTGTTCTTTGCGCTGCTTTTATCCATCAACTATACAAAGAATCTTAAATATGGCGGCTATGTCCAGATGCTTCTTGTGCCCGTCTTGTTCTATTATCCGTTGGGCATATATGCATTATTGGCTGCTGCCCTTATTGCTCTTCGTCTGGTTGTAGATAATTGGCGTAAGGATTGGAAAGCTCTTCCATTGCTAATAGCTGTTTGTGCTATTGTTCCTCTTTTGGAGACCAGTGGCACTACCTTGATGCGTCCAGACCAGCCATGGCTTTTCGGCCTTAAGCGTTTTGAGATCGGTTCTGTACGTGATTATGGGTTGGAAGCTCCCTTTGTATGGGCAATAGCCTCTTCGTTGCTTTGCCCATTATTAGGGTGGAGATGTAGCAATAGATTTGGGGTAAAAGGCATAGCAGTTAGCCAGTTGCTTATGTTGATTTTTGCTATAGGTGCCTACCGTATTGTCAATGAAAGAAATTGTTCGGATACCAATTATTATGCCGAACTGAGGATGTTGCGTGCTGTAGATGAGCAGCATTGGGATGATGTCTTGGATGAGGCTCGTACAGCCAAGGGAAACCCTTCGAGGCTGATGGTAATGTATCGTGATATTGCTCTTCTGAATAAGGGCGAGTTGCTGAACCGCTATCAGTACAACAATCGTCCTGCCAAACCTTCCGTGATGAGTGATTCTGTTGTCGTGCGTCTGTGCGATACTACGGGCGACTTCATATATTACAATTTTGGAGAAACCTGCTTTGGTATTCGCAGAGCCATAGAGCGTAGCATGCACTACGGCTTTTCTTATTATACGCTTCGTGTGCTTGCCCGCTGTGCCCTCATTAATGGAGAGTATGATAATGTTCGCAAATACCTTCGCTTGCTGGAGCATTCTACTTTTCATAAGGAGTGGGCGAGAGAGATGCGTCCCTATCTGGAAGATACAACACTTATAGCATCAAGCCCAAGATTCGGCCTGGTAAAGAAATTGTATAATGAAGGTTCTTCTATGGTGGGAAGCGACGACTATTTTGTTGAACCTACGCTGATACATAAGTTATCCTGTACGCCAACAGACAAACTGGAGATGCTGGATATGGCTTTGGCATATTGCCTGCAGAGTAGGGATATAAATAGTTTCTGGGAACAGGCGATGCATCGTCATAGCTTATTTCCCGAAAAGCCTTTCCATCGTTATTTTCAGGAGGCTATGTTGCTTTTCCATTACGAGCTGAAGACTGGGCCGGAGGATATTTCGTGTTTCAATATTGATCCCCAGATAATGGAGCGATATAAATCCTTTATAAATTCGGTAAAGGAATATGGACAGAGCGGTATGAGTATGGATCAGATGGGTGCTTCGCTCCAACCCTCGTATGGCGATACCTATTGGTGGGACTACTGCATACTGAGGGAGATTAAGTCATATTAATAAAAAGCCCCTCTCCCCGCTTCCCCAAAGGGGAGGGCTGATTATTGCAAACGTTAAAATGTTCAATGTTCGATGAATAAGTTTCAACTATCAACTATCAACTATCAATTAACATTGCTTGCAATGCTGGTGCTAGGTGCGTGCAGCACTCATCCTTCATTGCCACAGGATTATAAGCAGGAAAGTGAAAAACCAGAAATATATCCTGATTACACTGATGTTACGATTCCTGTTAATATAGCACCATTGAACTTTATGATGGATGAGGCCGATGAGGTGGTGGCACATATCCAGGTGGGAGATGTAGCATACAACTATGGCAAGGGCAACAAGGTGTTAATTCCCGAGGACGAATGGAAAGAGCTGTTGGCTTCTGCCAAAGGCAACAAGATGCAAGTGGATGTTTATTGCAAGCAGCGAGATAAGTGGAGCCGTTTCAAGCCTTTTTTTATTGAGGTAGCCCCGGATAGTATCGACCCCTATATCTCTTATCGTGCTTTGGCTCCTACGTATGTTGGTTTTGAGCATCTGGCCATCCGCCAGCGTTGTCTGGAAAATTTCAAGGAGAGTGACATCTTTAATACTCGCCAGATCAGTAAGGAGACAGAGGGTGTTTGCATTAATTGTCACAGCTATCAGAACTACAAGACGGATAATATGATATTCCACATTCGTATTAGCCATGACGCCACGATGATTGTCTCCAATGGCAAGCTAAAGAATATACGACTGAAAACGCCTGAGATGATTTCTGCTGCCGTTTATCCTTCATGGCATCCTACGCTCCCGTTGATAGCATTCAGTACAGACCGTACTGTCCAGTCGTTCCATACTCGTGATATTACTAAAGTGGAGGTAATGGAATCTGCCAGCGATATTGTCTTTTACGATGTGGAGAAGAATACTATGCAGACGGTCTTGGCAGATAGCATAGAACTGGAACTCTTCCCTTCATGGAGCCCCGACGGCAAATGGCTGTATTTCTGTTCTGCTCGTCATGAATTCGAAGATATGAATAACGGCATGAACGAGACGCTGAACCATTATCGTCAGCTACAGTATAACCTGTATCGTGCGCCCTTTGATATGAAAACGCGTACATTGGGAGAGCCTAAGCTTATTTATGATGCCCGTAGTAAAGAGCGTAGTGCCGTGGAGCAGCATGTAAGCTGCGACAATCGCTATGTGCTCTTTGCTGAGGGACCACACGGGCTGTTCCATATTTGGCATCCATCGGCCCAGATAGAGATTCTGGACCAACAGACTGGTCAGCTCATAGATACAAAGGCGATGAATAGTAATAGGGCAGAGAGCTACCCCTCTTTTTCCAGCACAGACAGATGGATTCTTTTTGAAAGCAGGCGCGATGATGGTAACTACACCCGCGACTACATAGCGTATTTCGATAGGAACGGCAAGGTGCATAAGGCTTTCCTTGTGCCTCAGCAGGACCCAGAGTTCTTCCGTTTGTCTCTCTTCAGTTGGAGCAGACCTGAGTTTATGATAGAACCAGTTAAAGTCACTCCAAAGATGTTCCAGAAACAGGCCATCAAGGAGCCTGGGAGAGTAAATTAGGAGTTAGACGATAACTCCCAACCTTATATCTCATATCCGCCGTCAACTCCAGACGGCGGATTTCTTTTTCCTCAGTTCTTCTCCGATAGGGAGCTCTATTCTGAAACGTTAAAACTGCTTAAAGATTTCTTTCTTTATATAACATTTCTACAATTTCTACGTTTTAATAAATAGAGGTGTTAATTATAAGCTAAGGTAAAAACACATGATTAAGCGAACAATCATCGCAGCGTTGCTGACAGTCGTCGCAATGGCAGGGCAGGCGCAGATAGTCAATACGAATTACGAGGATATCTTAGACTCGCTCCCAACTGCCATGCAAGAATATCTGAAGATGCAAGGAGTACAGCATTTTCGCGTCATACTTACAGGTGAATTCAATGGGAAAAGAGCCAAATTGAAGAAAGTCTCATGTAACAAAGGAAAGTTCGAAGAACGAATTCTTCTGCCAGATATAATGCACCTTGTATTTAATGACAGTATCGAAAAGCTTGACTTTATGGCAGTACCATTCGGAAGCGACAGTCTCCGAATAGCCTGTTTCTACCCTGAAATAAAAAATTACCGTCTGTTTGAGGATAAAGTTAAAGCTGACTATACGAAGATACTCTTGGAAACGATGACTCCGGGTAATGGCCCTGCCTATCCTGTGATAGCCTATTCTGCGGGTATTCCTATCAAAGGAGGCTCTTGGGTCTGCGGTTTGCGCGATTCTGGTACAGAACCGCAACTTTGGTATGAGAAGCACGGCATCAAAGACTATGTGTATTATACCGTTACACTCGAAGATGACATGCCATACGACGAAAGCGCAGATGTATATCTCAAGATATCAAAGGATGGTAGTGTGGGAATGCACAAAGAATAACAAATGAAGCAAACAATTATCGCATAGCCTTTTTTTGTGAACGATTTCCCTTTTCGTGTGTATGCTGTCATGACAAAACAAAATAACGGGTAAAACATGAAAAGAACAATTATTGCACTATTGGTATTTGCCTTGTTTATGGCAGGAGCTAGCGCACAGGAAAAGAGAGTGGCGAAGGTTACGGTTGTTGCA
>JAIKYE010000056.1 GCA_024683455.1 Bacteroidaceae bacterium | reverse complement strand
CATGATGGCCCTGACAAGGGCGGACGTTGGATCATATTGGCATATTCTACCCAAGGTGTGGGCAAGGTGTAGCCATACTCTACCCATACTCCAGGCTGCTTCTAGCCATACTCTAGGCTTACTCACGAGTATGCTTACAGTATGGCAAGAGCGAGAGAAGAACGAGTTTAATAGATGTAAGATGTTAGAAGGAAGAAGTAAGATGGCACTTATGGTTCAAGGTTCAGGGTTAATGGTTCAAGGTTCAAAAATAAAGCGAAGAATAAAAACGATATAATGATATGAGCGACGAACTGCCTCCAAAGTGCAAAAATTGCACTTTAGAAGAAGTGGCGGTGCTTCGCATCATGAACGGTAAACGTAATGGGTATTGGGAATTTGTAGAGTAATGTTAGGTAGTATAATTCGTAACAGCAACGAATAAAACGATGCAAAAGCAGAAATAACCAATACTTTGGTGGAAGCAGCATTAAATGAATAAAAAAGTGATATGCTAAGAAACAGATTACCAGAAATTGAAATTCCAAAGGAAGATCCTTTCAGATTTGACAAACTGAACAGGAGACCTTGTGCGAATACATTTTGTTCATTAGTGAAAATGTATTCGAGCACAGGCTGTGTGATTGCTCTTAACGGTGAATGGGGAACAGGAAAAACTACTTTCGTTAAGATGCTAATGCAAGTATTGAAGAAAGATGGTGGTCATCCTTTGTATTTCAATGCCTGGGAGAATGATTATGTTTCTGATCCTCTGATAGCATTATTAGCAGAGTTGAAAGAATTATCTCCAAACTCTGATAAATGGGACAATATAATTTCAAGCGGAGGAAAAATACTGGCAGGTGTTGCGACATCAGTTGTAAAGAGTTTTATTAAGAATACTGTTAGAATTGATTCAGATGCAGTTGTAGCTGGTATAGATGAGGCTGAAAAGATATTAAAAGATGACATTGAGGATTTCGCTAAACAAAAAACAACTTTTGCCGAGTTCCGAAAAAATCTTCAAAACTATATCGTAGAGAACACAATGGAAGATGTTCCTGTAGTATTCTTCGTAGATGAACTTGATAGATGTAATCCAAAATTTGCTGTTCTCGTATTAGAAAGGATTAAGCACCTTTTCGATATTCCTAATGTTGTATTCGTTTTATCTGTAAACAAAAAACAACTAGGATATGCAATTCAAGGATACTATGGTAGTGCCAATATTGATGCAGAGAACTATTTGCGTCGCTTCATTGATATTGAGTATTCGCTTCCTCGTCCAAATGGTGAAGACTTCTGTAAATATCTGTATGATGCCTTTGGTTTTAGTGAGGTTTTTAACCATAAAGACAGAATGAGTTTAAATGAGTTCCGTTCTGATGGAGATAGCTTTAAAAGAATAGCCAATACTCTTGTGGCTTCATCGAATTTGGATCTTCGCACTACTGATAAGATTTTTGCTCACACCCGTTTGGCATTGATGGGATTTAGTAACAACAGTTATATTGTTCCAGATGTGTTTTTCCTATTATGTTACTTGAAGATTGCTAATACTGAATTATATCGTAGTATCATTGAGGAAAAGTACACGGCTCAACAATTGCTCAATGAAATTGAGGACTTTCTTCCGATCGAGTTGCTTATAATGGATGATAATAATTTTTCATGGAGACAAATGACCTATACAATAGCGTCCCTTGTGTTCATGTATACACTTGATGTCAATGCCATAGAACGTGAAAAAATCATCAATCCTAATGAAGAGAACAAATGTACGCTGAAAACGAAGTATATGGACAATAAAACCTTCGGTGAAGCAGTCTATTGGTATTATGGAAGAAGACATCATGGAGAGATACCGGTAAGCCACTTAACAAGAAAGATAGAATTGGAGCAGGGAATACAGGGGTTGTGACATATCGAATTGGTGAAAAAGTTGTCTCAAAGATGTAACATTTCCGAGTTTTTCATACTAATATATATGGTTCAAGGTTCAAGGTTCATGGTTCAAGAACAATGCAAAGAATAAAAACGATATAGAAATAAAGAAGACAAGATATGAAAGAAGAAATAGGAAACGGGAGAATTGGAAAGAGAATCGACTATTTCCAAAATGGAAACAGTCGTAAATAGAGGCTTCCGTTATCGGCTTAATCACAAACTTTTGCCTGGGCATCCAGATTTGGTGCTACGCAAGTACCGTACATGTATCTTCGTGAATGGCTGCTTCTGGCATGGACACAATGTGGCTTTGCCACAGACGTCAGATGGAAGATGTCAGATGGAAGGGGGAGGAACAATTTGCCCCCTTCCTTTGGGGAGTTCTGCTTGCTGCAAGATACCTACTACAAACCATGATTTCTGGGTGGCAGAGATTCGCAGAAACAAGGAGCGAGATAAAGAAGAACAGAAGCACCTGGCGGCTATGGGCTGGCATTGTATCACCGTTTGGGAGTGCGAACTGAAACCGTCTCAACGTGAGCAAACATTAGATTCTATCGCCTTTACGTTGAACCATATATATCTTCAAGACCACTCTGTGCCAAAGCCCTATGAGCCAATGGAGGAGGAAACAGGAATGTTGATGGTAGCTGAACAGTAAAATGCAATTATGGTTTATGTTGTTCATTTTTTTACGAGTGACGAAACGGAGAATGTTGAGATTGCATTAGAATCGTTAACTCTTAACGTTTCTCAATTATCGGACATAAAACTTATTAGAGCATTGAAATTGTTTGTCGGTAATGACGAACATCTGCCTGATTCTACATACGCTCTGCCTGTCATTCCACAATGGAAGGAGAATGTTCTGCCTTTTATGAAGAAGTGGGCTCTTCATATTCCCAAGCTAAACGAAATAATCTCCTTTATATCTAAAATAGAGGAAGGGAAATATCTCGGTGTATCGTTTAATGATTCACTTAATATGTTTGAGAAGAAAAAGTTTTTGTTTGAGATGAAGGAACGTGAGGGAGGTTTGCCTGCGAAACAACAATACGAAGACTTTTTGCGTAACAACGAAAAGTTGTTCCACATATATCAACCATATGCTTTATCATACAAATATCGCACTCGTTTTGGTCCTAATGAAAGAGGATTACGCGTCTGTCGATATTGTGGTGGAAAGATGCCTGGTACAACCTTCAAAAATGTGTCTCACACAATCTCAAATAGTCTGGGAAACATCAATTTTATAACTAATGACGAATGCGATAATTGTAATGCGCATTTTGGCGCAGGTATAGAACAAGAATTCTTGAAGTATGTTTCTGTATATAGGTCCCTCGCTGCAAAGTTTGAGGGGCATCCATATTACACGACAAAAACTGAGGCATTCAGACTTGGCGTTGACGAAGAAACGAACCAAATTAGTTTTAGTATATTGGACGAAAAGAAATTGAAAATAGTATCTTCGGAAAACTATGTAAAATACATTGTCGATGGTGGGTATATAAATTATCATAACGTTTATCGCGCTTTGGTTAAGTACGTCATTGGCATGTTGTCAGACGACCAGTTGCCCTTCTTTAAGAAAACCATCAGTTGGGTAAATGGAGAGAATAACATAACACAATTGCCAATTGTAAAGCAAACTATATATAATGAACCAGAGCCACGTCCATTTATGAACATGTTTTTCAGAAAGCGACCTTCTGATCAATACCCTTATTTAGTGGCAGATTTCCATGTCAATCATTTGGAGTTCATTTATGTAATACCAGGCTGTCAGCAAGATAAGAAAGAATTTCAAGAAAACATTCTGGATGATTTTCTGAAATTGAGGAATGACCATAATCAATGGTATGATTTACACATGAATTGTCCACAACCGATGCATATGAACTTGAAGGCAACCTATTACTTCAGACCTAAAAATGAAAATTGAATATATTATTAATTCAGACATTCAGGGTCTGGCACTGACTCGCAAATATCCCCCAATTGCAGAAATGTGGTAGGGGTTTTGTGTTACCAAATGTTTTACCACTTTCTGTAAACTTGGACGGAACCTCTTCGTAAATTTCTTATAGTCAGTATGATGGCAAACTGAGGGTTATGACCCCAATGGGATTCGAACCCAATTAGGGGGCTCCTAAAAAGTCTTAATAATTATCCCAGACCAGTAAGAATGGTCTGGGATTTTTCGTATCTTTGTGCTCTGTTTATTATAAGGTTGGTTTTTAATGGGTAATATAGATAATTACAAGGAATATATTCAGGATTCCGTCATCACTCCATTGGAGCGGATGATGGGTGTTAGCGAACAGATGAAGCACGCCATTGACGATGATGACCAGTTGGGCACGTGGGCATCGGAACAGGACCTCATCATCTCGGAGGAGGAACGGAAAATAGTAACGAAAGGTTAGCTACCGATGGAACTTAGTGAAGCACTCAAAACCATAGATGCCACGTTTGGTATGTTTCGATTCATTTTGAATCAAGTACAAAATGGAGAAATGAAGAAAGAATTCCTGCTATGCCCCATTGAAAGCAGTACAGAGACCTACTGGGATATAAAAACCGATACACAAAGGGTGGAGACGAGACTGTACTATGCTTACGAGGAAGATTACAAAGAACACAAGGCGTATATCGTAGATATCACTCCTGTCTGCAACTGTCTTATAAACGAATGGCCGTCTGACAAAAGTAAAAGAATCCGCACTATAATGGAGGAGGTGTTTTTTAACTGCTTCTCTGAGTGGAAAGACTATCTCGGCGGTGGAATCTGTGCGGCTTTGGAGGAGGGATATGATTATGACCGGTATTATGTAAAAAGAAGTGGACATCTGTCATTCCTGTATGAAGCCATGATTGGTTCTCTGCATGAAATGCACCATGCACTTGGATTGACAGAAGATACAGGAGACTATAACACAAATTTAGGAACACCGTCCCCCCGAAGGCGATATAGGAAGATAAAGTTATTCCACGAGTTTGTTAAAGACGCGGAGAAGACCGATGAGATTGTGGGCAAACTGCACCGTCTTATCGGCAACAAGACAGATACCGAAGCACTCCGTGAAATTAAGATTGCAATGGATTTAGACCTTTTAAACAGACCAACTGCTACCTCAATAAGAAATGAATTTCCCACAATTACCTGTTCGGACACAATTGTTTCGAATGTATTAAAGGAACCTAAGCCGACTCATCCAAGCATGATTGAGAAGATACGGAAGGAGTTTGAGCAGGCTTAGTTATTTCTCTTTTCTAAGGTTGATACAAGTTGAGATTAGTTTAGGTTAAACTAGTCTCAACTTCTTTTATACTCCCCTTTTTCCTAAAATTCCGTTCTTTGCACCGCAAACCTGTTTTGCCGTGTAAGGGATTGTTCCATGTGTGTACAATATAAAATACGGGGAGGTACCCCCCAGACATTAAATCATCCGAGTGATGTGAACAAAGGAGTAATCCTGCGTGCGTACATAATTAACTTATTGTTTAATCCGAGTCGCGTGAGAGTCACCTAGGTAGAAAGATGCATCACCTCAACCTTCTCACAAAACTTGGACCAATGACAAAGACAAGTTTAAGAAGGCTCTCGCCGAAAGAGTTTGATGCAGCTCTCTTAAAAAAGCTGACTGAGGAAGGTAGGGTATTCATCAACCTTCCCAGAGAAATAAATAAGAACGCATACGCGCAAGAGATCCTGGACTATGTACAGGCTATCAGGGATTGTGCTTCGGAACCTTGGCGTGACGAGATAGATGCCCTGTGGCAGGAAATACTGGACAATGAGTATCTGGTGGACTTCCTGACTATGAAGAGAGGTGTGTGTGCGGGACATATTAACCGCTATGCTGTGACGCTACTGGTGAACAGGATGCTGAACTGCGGAATCTACCGTAAAGACTTATCGATGCTGACACTTCACCTGAAACTGGAAGGGGTGGAGAGGAAGAACAAGTACTACACATCCTGTGGTAACTTTCCCCCTTCAACTGAGGTTAGACAGGTGCTAAGGAAACTTTTTTCAAAGGTATAATAAGAACCTAATTATACCCAACCGGAAAGCTTGACCTTTGCGGTGTAATAAGAACAAATAACAAACATTTTATAAAAAGTATGGAGTATACAGTTAACAAGCACGGTATCCGTGTAAACAAGGGATGTTTCTCTTGTGCCCACAAGGGTTATGATGAGAGTGATCATGAGGTACGTATCTGCAAGCTGGACCACGAGGCACACCCGCGCTGCTACCTATGTCCGCATTGGGAAATGCATCCGGGTCTGCAGAAGGCTGGTGCAGGAGGTGGCGAGGTTAAGTGCCTTGCCTACCTGATACACGTAGCCAAGATAAGGGCCCAGGAGGGTAGAAAAGACGAACCGAGAGATATAATAGAAATAAGAGCGGAATATGAAAGGGAATATGGCTCCATTCATGTGAGGCTTAGAGATACAAGGAAAACGACAGAAGGAAAATGCAAAGATTAAAAGATTATAATGTTATAAAATTATGGAACGAATTGTAAGAATTTTGAATCAGAGCGGGTTACAGACCCGCCAGTACATGGACCGAAAGACAGGCGAACAGAAGGTTATCAACTCTGTAACCCTGAAGTTGACGGATGGTATTGATACCTTCCTGGGAGAAATAACAGGCGAAAGGGCAGTGAACTGTCCTAAGTACGATCCTCAGTACCTCTATAGGGTGCAATGCTCGATGGTGGTACGTGAGTGGAACTCTCAGCAGAGCGGCGAGGCTATGCAGGCAACGACAATCTACATTGACAAGATAAATCTTGTTTAAGTTGAAAATTGAAAATTGAAAGTTGAAAGTTGAAAGTTGAGAAGTGAAAATTGAAAATTATGAGGAAGCTACAGAAGTCGTTTAAGTCGAACACCCGCATCTATGATGACGGTTCGATAGAAGTTGATCCTCAGGCTCAGGGCGAGCCCAGCCAGAAGGAGGTGAAGAAGGTGGCTAAGTCTAAGAGGTATATTACCTCTGGTAGGAACCCGTTGACGTGCATTGAACTGAAGTGCCCCGAGGATGTGCCTGACAAGGCTGCCTTCTTCCATAGGGAGTTGGCTAAGCTAACCCAGGACATGGAGATAAGCGAACCGGAAATGCCCTCGGGGGAGTTCTTGCTGAACGAACCCAACGTGAAGGTACGCTTTGCGGCAAAGGAGCAAAAGGTGGTGGCATGGCTCACCTTCGAGGCTAAAGGACTGATAGATGTAAGGAGAGAGTTGTACAACTTAACAAGCAAGATAGACAAATGTTTTGTTATCAACGAAGCTTCAGTCTGCCAACTGAGGTAGTAACAGCCGAGAGGTTCTGGGCGCTCGTAAGGGCGCCCCGTACCTCGGAGCTTATAGACGGCTATAGAAAGACAGGTGATGCTGCCCTAAAGCGTAAACTGCCTGCGTTCATCTTTCAGGCTACGTTTGAAGAAACGGTGTCTAAGAAAGGTAACAAGGGGGCTTGGCGCTGTCAGGCAGGTTCCAGACTGAACGGATTGTGTGTGATGGACATAGACCATGTGGAGAGTCCACAGGAGGTTCACGGTGAATGGTTAAAGGTTCATGGTGACCTGAAGGCGCTGGGTGTGCAGCTTATCTACATCACGCCGTCTGGCAAAGGTCTGAAGATTGTATTTAAGGCTGATGCTGAGAAGGGCAACCTGATAGACAACCAGCATGCCATGGCTAAGGTGCTGGGCGTAGAGGTTGATGAGAGCTGCAAGGATGCCAGCCGGATGAGCTTTATCTGCAAGGAGAGCGATATCCTGTTCCTTGACAACGAGCTGTTTACGTATGAGAACCCTGACTTTGGTAAGAAGTTTGATGAAGCGTATCGTGCTGGAAACAGCCAACCGACAAGCCCCCTCCCTGCTTTTGCCCACCGTCGCGAAGCTCCCCAATCGTTTGAACGCATAACGCACGATTGCCCTTTGGGGGAGTGCCACAAAGTAAAGTCCCCAGTAGAAAACACCACTCCCCCAAAGGGGGAGATGGAGGGGGCCAGCTACCACGGCATCCCATACCAGAAGATTGTTGAGGCTTGGATTGGTGATAAGAAGGTGGAGCCTGGCGATAGGCACCGCACTTCTTTGATACTGGCTGACCATCTAAGGTACATCACGGATAACGACCCTAAGCTGATAGAGCAGATTCTGCGTGAGACGCCCTTTGTGAAGCAAATCATTGAGGAACGTAACGAGGATGTGGCTACTACCGTAAAGAGTGCGCAGAGCTATGAGTTCCTAAAGGGTATTCCCAAGAGGATGCGGGAGGCTCTCAGCAAGGCAGGAGCAATTGCAGTTGAAAGTTCAAAGTTGAAAGTCGAAAGTTCTGCTGCCGCCAATGCAGACAACGATGTCTATGGGGTGCTTCCGCTGGAGGCTTGGGCTGAGGAGCTGCAGGAGATGTCGGCATACTATCCCTGCCTGAAGGAGCTGTTCCTGAATGTGCACCCGCACAAGTTGGCAGCGGTGTGGTTTAGTAGTGCGGCATTGTTCGGTACGCTGATGACAAGGGCTTACTATCATTTCTGGTACGAGCCGGAGTTGGTGCGTAGGTTGAACTACTGCATCTTCATCATTGGTGACCCAGGTGCGGGTAAAAACATTGTGGAGAAATTCTACAAGAAGATTGCCGACCCGATGATTCAAGCTGACCAGTGTCTGATAGATGCCGTGAACCGCTACAAGGAGGGTCGCACAGAGCGTACCACCAGTACCAAGGCGCAGAAAGGTGAGGCTCTGAAACGTCCTGTGGTAGGCATCAGAGTGCATCCGGCCCGTACCGCTACAGGTGAGTTTATCCGCCACATGAATGCGGCTATTGAGACGGTTCAGGGTGAGCCTGTGAATCTGCACATGTTCTCGTTCGATGCGGAGCTGGATAACGTCACCAAGCAGAACAAGGGCGGCGACTGGAAGGACCGGGAAATCCTTGAGTTGAAGGCTTTCCACAACGAGCAGGACGGACAGATGTATGCCAATCAGGAATCGGTGACAGGTATGTTCAACGTGTTCTGGAACTTCATCTATACGGGTACGCCCTACGCCCTGCACAGGAAGGTGAACCAGAGGAACTTCGGTACTGGTATGAGTACCCGACTGGCTGTCATCCCACTCCCCGATAAGGGTATGGCAAAGCGACACCAGCAGGTAGATTCCGGTGCCAACGAGACGCTCCGAACTTGGGCTTACCGCCTGGATAAGGTGGAGGGTGAGTTGCCAATAGAACCGCTGAACGATGAGACCTACGAGTGGCAGACAAGCCACCTGGAGATAGCTGAGTTCAATGGCGATAAGGCTGACAGAACCTTACTGAAGCGAATTCCATACTACGGCATCGGTATCTCTTTGCCCTTCATTCTGATGCGTCATTGGGACGAGTGGCAGGAGAAGAAGACGCTAACGATGGACGACAGGGATAAGCGCCTGTGCCGACTGGCTATGGAAATCCAGTACAAGTGCCAGCAGTTCTTCTTCGGCGAGATGGCTTTCAACTACTTTGCCGACCAGAACAAGGAGTTTGTGCAGCGACGCCGTACCACCCGCTACGATGACTGCTTCCGCAAGTTGCCAGACGAGTTCAAGACGCAGCAGTTCAAGGACTGCTTCAATACCAACGACTCGGCAACATCGCGTGCCTTGAAGCGTCTGAAAGCCGACGGCATTATAGAGAAACTGAGCTATGGTGTCTATAAGAAGTTGGTGCAGGAGTTGCCCTGACGGGCAATGGTTTCATGGTTCAGGTTTCATGGTTCATGCCTTTGGAACTTGAATCTTGAAACTACAGTTTTGCAGTTTTGCACTTTTGCATTTTTGACTTTAATTATTTTAATTATGAATTATGCATTATGAGTAAAGAATTGAAACAACCAAGAGGAATAAGAAACAATAATCCATTGAATATTAGATTATCAAGTGACAGATGGCAAGGACAAATAAACGTTAACGTTAACGGGAACGGGAACAAAAATTCTCCCTCCCTCACGGATAAGTTCCCCTCTCCCACGGGAGAGGGGTTAGGGGAGAGGCCGGTCGGGGATCGGGCCTTCTGCCAGTTTGAGAGTATGGCGTACGGTTGGCGAGCCGCCTTCGTGATACTGTGCAAGACGTATTACGGGAAGTACAAGCTAAGGACTATCCGCGCCCTTATAACACGCTGGGCACCGCCCAAGGAGAACAATACGGAGGCGTACATCCGCCGTGTGACAGACCGCATAGGCATCGCTGCTGACAGGGAGCTGGGTTCGCCCCAAGAGCATCCTGCCCAATGGATGATGATAGCCATGGCAATGGCTATCGTGGAGTGCGGCACCACACAGCTGGACTACCTGAGTATGCTGAAAGGATTTTCGCTGGCTATGAGCCAGTGAAATACCAAGGATGTTTTTTCGAAGTTTATGAGGTAATTACAGGATTACCTCATTTTTTTTTGTACCTTTGCAAACAAAATTTGTACTATATGAAACACAAGGTGATGTGGATGATGGTAGCCATCCTTCTATGCTACACGGACGGATATGCCCAGAGGAAACGCTCGGGTGACTTTAAGTCGAGGTATGAACTGAAGGAGGTGGTGGTGATGAGTCGCCACAATATTCGTTCGCCGCTTTCGTCGGGCGGGGCTGCTTACAAGAGGGTGACACCACACGAGTGGTTCCAGTGGTCTTCGCCTGGCAGTCAGCTGTCGCTGCGTGGCGGCGTGCTGGAGACGGAGATGGGACAGTTCTTCCGCAAATGGCTGGTAGGAGAGGGGCTGCTGCCCGACAACTGCCGCCCCGAGGGTGAGGAGGTGCTGTTCTATGCCAATTCCAGACAGCGCACATTCGCTACGGCGAAGTATTTCTCTGCTGGATTCCTGCCTTTTGCCAACGTGAAGATTCATCATAAGTATATGAAGGATAAGATGGACCCCTTGTTCTCTCCTCAGTTTACAAAGATGAATGATAAGTACCGCCAGCAGGTGAAGGCTGAGATGGAGGCTCTGCACAGCGGCGGCATCCAGGGGTGGATGAAGTCTGTACAGCCTGCCTTGAAGATGATGGAGAAGGTGCTGGACATGAAACACTCGCCTGCTGCGAAGAATGATACCACGCACTTCTGGTATGACGATACGCAGTTTAAGTTGGAGAAGGGGGATGAGCCGAAGATGTCTGGCGGATATACCCTTGCCAACAGTGTGGCTGATGCGATGGTGCTGCAGTGCTATGAGAGTGAGAGTATGGCACCGTGGGGACGTAAGTTGAGCCTGAAGCAGTGGCGTGACATATGTGCTGTAAAGGAGGTCTATGACCGCGTGCTCTTTACTACCCACAGTGCTGCCGTAAATCTGGCTTACCCGCTGGTGAGCCGTATTCGTGAGGAACTCCACCATGAGGGGCGTAAGTTTACGTTCCTCTGCGGTCACGATTCCAATCTGGCCAGCATAGGAGCTGCCCTGGGTCTTGACTATCCAGAGACGGAGCAGGCCATGGAGCTGCATACGCCCATCGGCTCGAAGCTCGTGTTTGAGAAGTGGAGCAATGGAACGGAGGAGTTTGTGGCCATCAATCTGGTATATCAGCCTGTAAGTCAGTTGCAGAATCGCACATTGCTCTCTACAGAGGTGCCGCCTATGGTGCTGCCTGTCACCATTACAGGCCTTACGCCTAATGCCGACGGACTTTACCGCCTGAACGACTTGGATGCACGTATGGCGGAGGCGATGGCTGAATATGATGCCATAGAAGATGCGTCGCTGTAAGGCGCGGACGTACAGAAAAGAATGAAAGTAAAATGAATGATATTGTTTTAAACAAAAAACACAGATGAAAAAAGGTATTATTAGTTTTGTTCTGGCTATGATGTCTGTAGCCGGATACGCTCAGAGCGTTGTAGGTAAATGGGTAACAGAAGGCGGTGAATCTCAGGTGGAGATTTACCAGAGTGGTGACAAACTGAACGGCAAGATAGTCTGGCTGAAATCAGGTGACGGTAAACTGGACACCAAGAACCCTGACAAGAAGCTGCAAAGCCGTAAGTTGGTAGGCACGAATATCCTGACAGGCCTTACCAAGAAAGATGACAAGTGGGAGAACGGTAAGATATACAACCCTAAGAACGGTAAGACCTACAAGTGCACCATGTGGCTGGAGGGTAACAACCTGAAGGTCCGTGGCTACGTAGCTATGTTCTACGAGACCCAGACTTGGACAAAGAGTAAGTAAAAAAGAAGAGAGATTACTCGTCGCGTTCGTAGGTAGCGATGTTGCCGGTGCTTTCCTGCACATCCACCTTATAGCAGTGGGGAACTCGGTCGCAAATCCAGCGGGCGATGTTCTCCGCTGTTGGGTTGAAGGGTAGTATGGAGTTGAGATCCTGATGGTCGAGTGTTCCGTGTACCAGACGCTTGACTTCTGTGAAATCCACCACCATGCCGTCCTCATCCAGTTCCTTGGCTTTGCAATATACGGTAATTATCCAGTTGTGTCCATGCAGTCGCTCGCACTTGCTTCCACGCTCCAGCGTTATGTAGTGACTGCCGGAAATCTCCATCTTCTTTGTTACGTAGTACATATCATTATCCTAATTTAACGCGAAGGTACGAATAATAATCTTAATAAACTATAAAACCAACCCTCCAATTTCCCTTTTTGACGAAAAGATGCTAACTTTGCGCGTCAAACAAACCAAAACACATTAAATAACACTATAATTAAGGTATATGAAGAAGATTATTTTCGTACTGCTTGCCGCAGTATCAATGAGTGCTACGGCACAGTTGAAGGTTAACAAGTATCACGAGCCTATCAAGGTAGAGAAGAAGTGGAAGAAGTACAATCCCGGAGAGGTGGTTTTCCATGATGAGGCTCCTCAGACCGAGGGTTCTAAGATTTATCATAACATCATCCCTAATCCCACTCCTTATATTCAGGAGAATGCACGCCGTGTGCTGCAGACTTTGTACTATGGTCCCAAGGATAAGAATATCCCTCAGCTTAAGACCATCGATTACACCTTGGTAGATGAAGACGGTATCAGCTGGAAGGACGGTGACGGTGACAACGTAGGTGTCTGGTACACCACAGGATGGATAGAGAAGAGTTTCCAGAACAACGATACCATGCGTCTGGACTATGAGACCCGTGGCGTGCTGTATCACGAGTTGACCCATGCTTATCAGCTGGATCCTAAGGGCTGCGGCGAATATGGCGACGGCGGTGAGAACTGGTGCTTCATAGAGGGTATGGCTGACGCTGTTCGTCTGGCTTGCGGCTGCTTCAATCAGGACTTCAAGAGCAGTGACCGTCCCCGTGGCAATTCATGGCGTGAGGGTTATCGCGTAGCCGGTTACTTCCTGTACTGGCTGCAGCAGAACAAGGATAAGAATTTCCTGCGTAAGTTCAACGCTTCTGCTGCTGAGCTGAATCCTTGGTCATGGGACAAGGCTATGAAGCACGTGCTGGGTGACAAGCCTGAGAATGGCGTAGAGGAACTCTGGAACGAGTACCAGCATGCGATAGGGGATAAGTGATTTTAGTTTAGAGTTTAGAGTTTAGAGTTGAGAGATAAATATAAAAGTTGCCCTGCGAATCCGCAGGGCAATTCTTTTTTAGCATACAAGGTAGAATATTACCGGAACCAGAAGAGAGGGTAGGAGGTTGACCGTCTTGCAATCCTTGATGCCAAGGATGCTGAGGCCGGAACTGATGATGAGCACGCCTCCTACGATGCTCAGTTCGCAGCGCATGGGCTCAGGCATAGCCTCGCCACAGAAATAAGCTATAGCATAGAACATACCTTGCCAGCAGAAAAGGATGGGGGCTGCCAGTAGCATAATCCATCCGTAGGAAGCTGCCAGTACGGCAGAGGTTACAAGGTCCAGCGTGGCATTGGTATAGAGGAACGTGTTGCCAGACTCATTGAAAGACCATCCCTGTGAGGGGGAGAGGCAAGATAGCACGGGACCTACAATAGAGAAGGTGCCGATGCAGAAGAGAAGGCAACCTGTAACAAGTCCTTCCAGTCCGTTGCTCTCCTTCTTTCGCTTGGCATTAATCTTTGCGTTCAGGCGGTCTATGCGTCCTGCCAAATCCAGTTTGGTGCCAATAACTCCTCCTATGGCGAGACTTAGAATAAACAGGACGGGGTATTCACTCTTGACCATATTGGGCAGTGATGCATTCATGCCTAACACCAGACAGGCCAGTCCCAGTGCATCGAATAGTGTCTTCTTGTATTTTTCTCCAATTCCTTGGCGTACAGTTGCGCCAAACGTGGCACCTGCCAGAATGGTAACGGTGTTGACGATAGTTCCTAACATACTTTTTTTCCTTAACTGGGCGCAAAGTTAAAGAAAAATCTCTATATTTGCTGCATTAAAACAAAAAATACACAGATGAACAGACCAAGATACGATATACTGGACGGCCTCAGAGGGGTGGCTGCGCTGATGGTGCTCCTGTACCATGTGTTTAACGATGCCAAAAGCTTCTTCGTGTGGCCGACGCCTGTAAATGAGTTTTACCACAGCTTTCTGGGTGTGGATTTCTTCTTTATCCTCTCGGGCTTTGTCATGGGGTATGCGTATGATGAGAGACTTACCCCACCAGCCTCACCCCTAACCCCTCTCCCAGGAGAGAGGGGAACTTTATCCTTCTGGGGATTTGTGAAGAGGCGTCTTATCCGTCTGCATCCTATGGTGGTGATGGGTGTGATATTGGGAGCTATCGCCTTTATTATTCAGGGATGTACCAAGTGGGATGGTTCTGAGGTGGGCCTTCAGACTGTGCTGTGGGCTACGCTGCTGGGGCTGTTCCTGATTCCTTCGCCCACGGGGATGGATGTGCGTGGTAATACCGAGGCATTCCCGCTGAACGGTCCGCACTGGTCGCTGTTCTTCGAGTACATAGGCAGTTTGCTCTATGGCTTGCTCTTGTGCCGACTTTCTACCAAATGGCTCCGCGTATGGGTGGCATGTGCCATTGTCTCTTTGGCTGCCTATGCCCTGATGATGGAGGGTGGTGGAGTGGCTTACGGCTGGTCGTCCGAGCCCATGAACCTGCTGGGCGGTGCGCTTCGTATGCTCTACGCCTATCCTATGGGCTTGCTGATGGCCCGTATGTTCCGTAAGCGTCAGCCTGAGGCTCTGCACGGACCTGTGTTCCTGTTCTGTAGCGCTTCCCTTGTGGTGCTGCTGGGGCTTCCCGTTGTGGGCGGAAAAGAAACGGAGACCATTTACCAACTGGCCTGCCTGTTCTCCTTCTTCCCTGGTATTATCTGGATAGGAGCACGCGGAGTAGTTCATGGGTGGCACCAGAAGGCCGTTTCTTTTCTGGGAAGATTGTCTTATCCGCTTTATGCCGTTCACTTCCCCCTCATATACCTTTATATTACGTGGGTACGTCAGGATGCTACTCCTTATCAGGGGTACAGTCAGCCTTGGCTTGCAGCCGTCATCACCATTGCTGCCTCGCTGCTGATTGCCACCCTCTGCCTCCTCTTCTATGACGAGCCGCTGAGGAAAAGGCTGAGCAGGAAAAACGGATAGCGTTTTTTTTGTTAAAAGTGAGCAAATAGCTTTGGAATATTCGCTTTTTTTAATTAACTTTGTAACCCAAGAGAACAATTTTGTAACATTTTTATATTAACAATTATGAAGAAAACTTTGTTATTTGCAGCAACACTGGCCCTGATGGCATCTTGCTGCCAGAAGAAGTGTGAATGCAACTGCGGTTGTGATGCTTGCAAGAATTGCGAGAACAAAACTGAGGAGGCTGCAGGCGAAGAGGCTGTTGCTGAAATCGTTGAGAACGAGCAGTACGACATGGCTCAGCTGAAGCAGGACGAGGAAGGCTATTACATTCTGTTTGACGGCTCAAGCCTGGACGGCTGGCGCGGTTATGGTCAGGATGCTGTTCCCACAAGCTGGGAGAACGATGGCGAATGCATTCACCTGAAGGGTTCTGGTACCGGTGAGGCTCAGGCTGAAGGTGGTGGCGACTTGATGTTTGCTCATAAGTTCACTAACTTCACCTTGGAGTTGGAGTACAAGATTAGCAAGGGTGGTAACTCTGGTATCTTCTATCTGGCTCAGGAAGCTAAGGATGCCAACGGCGAGATGCTACCCATCTGGCAGAGCTGCTCAGAGTATCAGGTATTGGACAATGCCAACCACGTAGATGCTCAGTTGGGTGTTGACGGTAACCGTCAGGCTGCTTCTCTTTACGATATGGTTCCTGCCAATCCTCAGAACGCTAAGCCCTTCGGCGAGTGGAACAAGGCTAAGATTGTTGTCTTCAAGGGTACTGTTATCCACTATCAGAACGACGAGAAGGTGCTGGAATATCACCTCTGGACTCCGAAGTGGAAGGAAATGCTCGATAACAGCAAGTTCTGCAAGGGTGGTGAGTTCCCCTATGCTTACGGTCTGATGATAGACGAAGGTAAGGATGGCGGTTACTTCGCTCTTCAGGATCACGGCGATGACGTTTGGTATCGCAACGTCCGCATTAAGGTGATGGAATAAGAAATAATAAAGCCTGCTCAACTGAGCAGGCTTTATTGTTTGTTACTGTATGTTCTTTCGAATCTTTACCAGATATTTATTGAGTGCCTCTTCATTGCGGTCGTCAATAATCTGAATAAGTTCTTTGAGTTCCGCACGGATTTGCTCTACGTGTGACTTGGTCTTGGGGTTGAACAGAATTTCACGCAAAAGTGTATCGTCCTCGGAAAGCACGCCTCTGGCAATCTTCAGGTGACGCTTGAAGGTAGTTCCCGGTGAATCCTGGTGCTTCATGACGGCACTGAAAACAAAGGTGCTTACAAAGGGTACGGACAGAGAGTATGCCATAGCCTCGTCGTGCTCCTCGAAACTGTACTCGTGTACGTTCAGACCCAGACGGCGGTAGAGGTCCAGGAAGAAGATACGTCCCATGTAGTCGCCCTCGTTGATGACAATGGCGTTCTCGGATGACAACGCTCCCAAGTTGGCAAAGGTAGGACCAAACATCGGGTGAGTGCTGACGTAACGTAAGCCGGTACTCTCGTAATACTCCTTAAAGCCCGTCTTGACACTGCTGATATCGCTGATGATACAGTCCTTGGGCAGGTGGGGGAGCACCTGCTGGAAAACCTCAATTGTATATTTCAGCGTTACGGCATTGATAACCAACTCGGGTTTGAAATCCTCAATCTCCTGCATGGATGTGAAGCGCTGCGTGTTGTACAGGAAACGCATCCGCTTGGCATCTATCTCATAAACAGCGCATTCGTGGTCGAAGCTCAGAACGTCCGTAAAGAACGATCCCATCTTGCCAGCGCCCAAAATCAGTATTCTCATTTTTTTATAGTTAAAGCACTCCCCCAAAGGGGGAGCGGGGAGGGGGCTTTTATTTATTAATAATCTCCATTTGCTGACGAACACTCTCCTCGTGAATGTGTTCAAAGATGTTCTTTATGCACTGTGTGTCAATACCCAGCAGGGAACCCTGAGCGCCGCGTTTGTCCAGAATCTCGCTGTATCGGCGGGTCTGCACGACAGTCAGGCCATTTTCCTTCTTGTATTCACCAATGTTACGGCAAATACTCATCCGCTTAGCCAACAGGTCTATGAGTTCGTTGTCAATTTCATCAATCTCTTTACGCAGGTCCTTCAGCGTGTCGGTATGCTCATCTGTATCACGGAAAATAAGGCGTGATACAATGAAGTCCAGCACCTCGGGTGTCACCTGCTGTGATGCATCGCTCCAAGCCTTGTCGGGATCGCAGTGACTCTCTATCAGGAGACCGTCGAAACCTAAGTCCATTGCCTGCTGGCAAAGTGGTGCAATAAGGTCGCGTCTTCCGCCGATATGGCTGGGGTCGCAGACTACAGGCAGTGACGGAAGTCGGCGTTTCAGCTCGATGGGAATCTGCCACATGGGCTCATTGCGATACAGTTTCTTCTCATAACTGCTGAAGCCGCGGTGAACAGCTCCCAGCTTCTTGATGCCAGCTCCGTTGATACGTTGCAGAGCGCCAATCCACAGTTCCAGATCAGGATTTACTGGGTTCTTAACAAAGACTGTAGCATCTGTTCCCTGAAGTGCATCGGCCAATGCCTGAACGGCAAAGGGGTTGGCTGTGGTACGTGCACCTATCCATAGGATGTCGATACCGTACTTCAGTGCCAGTTCTACATGTTCAGGTGTTGCTACCTCGGTAGATACAAGCATACCTGTTTCCTTCTTGACATCTGCCAACCAGGCAAGGGCTGGTTCGCCGTGTCCCTCAAAGCCTCCGGGCTTGGTGCGTGGCTTCCATACTCCAGCACGGAAGATATGGCATCCTTTTCCTGCCAGTTGCTTGGCAGTGGTCATTACTTGTTCTTCTGTCTCTGCACTGCAAGGACCGGCAATGATGAAAGCACGCTCTTGGTCGCTTGGCAAGTTAAGTGGTTCTAACTGTAGTTCCATATTTTGTTTTGTTTACTGTTTACCGTTTTAAAGCCTCTCCCCCCGCCCTCTCCGAAAAGAGAGGGAGCTAAACCCAAATGATCAGTTCATTGTTCCCCTCGCCTTTCGGAGAGGGGTTAGGGGTGAGGCTGTTTCACTTTAAGGATTTTATCCTAAGAAGTGCTTCCTGCAGCTTCTCTTCCTTGGCACACAGGCTGATGCGGATGTAGCGTTTGCCGTTGGAGCCGAAGATAAAGCCAGGAGTAATGAAGACGCGAGCCTCATGAAGGATTCGTTCCGTCAGCTCCTCTACGTCGCTGTAGCTGTCAGGGATACGTCCCCACAGGAACATGCCCACTTGTTTGGCATCGAATGTGCAGCCTAAGGTCTTCATAATTTCTTCCGCTATGGCACGACGACGACCATACACCTCGCGGTTGTAGTTGGCATGCCACTCATCGGAATTGTGCAAGGCCTCAGCAGCTGCTAACTGCAAGGGGCGGAACATACCGCTGTCCACATTGCTCTTCACCTTCAGAATCCACTGGATAAACTGCGCGTTGGTAGAGATCCATCCTACACGCCATCCAGGCATGTTCTGGCTCTTGCTCATACTGTTGAATTCTATGCAGCACTCCTTGGCACCGGGTACCTGCAAGAGGCTTATCGGATGCTCGTTCAGGATAAGGCTGTAAGGATTGTCGTTTACTACCACAATATTGTGACGGCGGGCAAAGCTGGCTAGTTTCTCAAACAGTTCCATCGTGGCACTGGCACCTGTTGGCATGTTGGGATAGTTGGTCCACATGAGTTTCACACCGCTCAGGTCCATCTGTTCCAATGCCTCGAAGTCAGGCTGCCAGTTGTTTTCCTCCAGCAGGTCGTAGTTTACGATTTCTGCTCCCAGCAGTTTGCTCAGCGATGTATAGGTGGGGTAGCCGGGATTGGGTACCAGCACCTTGTCGCCGGGATTCACGAAAGCTAATGTCACGTGCAGGATACCTTCCTTGCTGCCGATGAGAGGCTGAATCTCTGTGCTTGGGTTCAGTTCCACACCATACCAACGCTTGTAAAAGTCTGCCATTCCCTGACGCATCTCGGGTATTCCTACGTAAGGCTGGTAGCCGTGAGCTGTGGGGTTCTGGGCTTCGCGGCACAGCGTGTCAATGGTTTGCTGTGAGGGAGGCATATCGGGACTTCCGATTCCCAGTGATATGACGTCCAGCCCCTGGGCATTCATCTGAGCCACCTCTTTCAGTTTTCGGCTGAAGTAGTATTCCTGTACGCTTGCCAGTCTGTCGGCTGGCTGTATATTAAATTGTTTCTCTTCCATTTCTGTATTCTCCTAATAGTTTGAGCTCCTTGGTAAGTGGGGTAATGGCATTGATGGCCTGCTTGTAACGTGTGTAGTCGTTGTATGAGAGGTCGATATAGAACATATATTGCCACTCCTTGCCAATGATGGGGAGCGATTGGATTTTTGTCAGGTTGAGTTTGTAGAACGACAGCACACTCAGTATGGCAGAGAGGCTTCCTTCCTCGTGGGGGAGGGTAAAGACCAGACTGGCCTTGTTCAGTTCCTCAAATTTACGAAGCGAGTGTGCTTTTTCCGGATTGCAGACAACAAGAAAACGTGTAAAGTTGTGTTTGTTGGTCTCAATACCTTCCTGCAGCACCTTCATGCCGTAGATTTTTGCTGCATCCTTGTGGCAGATGGCAGCGTGGCCGTGCAGTTGTTTCTGGCTGATGTTGGCAGCAGCACCTGCCGTGTCTGCTACTTCCACTATCTTCATATCGTGCTCAGAGAGGAAATTACGGCACTGCATCAGCGCCACGGGGTGAGAGTTCACTTCTGTAATGTCTTTCCAGTCATCCTCAGGCAGACACATGATGCTGTGGCTGATACGCAGTTTATGTTCTCCTACTATGGTCATTCCGCTTTCGCGCAGTAATTCGTAGTTGTGAAGCAGACTGCCTGCTATGGTGTTCTCTATAGCTACCAGTGCGGCAGCATCCTTGTCTTCTTTCAGGTGACGGAAGACCTGCTCGAATGTGTCGCAGCAGATAAGTTCCAGATCTTCACCTTCAAAGTAGCGGTGCGAAGCTATATCATGGAAACTTCCCTTGATGCCTTGTATTGCTATTCGTCTCATCTTTTTGCCTTAAAAAAAAATCCCGCTCTTTTCGGAGCGGGACCTTATTGCTTGTTTCTTTTGTTCTATACCTTAATGTTATTTAGCACATATAACGACCCGCTCTACTTCAGTTTGCTAAAGTAAAAGTAAAAATAATAGCCGTTAAAAAAGTTACCATTATGTGCCATAAATAGCTTTTTTCTTATATTTTGCACGGCAAAGGTACAATAGTTCTTTCAATCTGCCAAATAATAGCCTATCTTTTTTGTGCAGTATAGTGAAGAAATGTCTTGTTTTGCTTATTTTTCTACTTCAAATCCTATACTTTCTACAGCTTTACGGATATCTTCTTCCTGAAAATTGCCAGTAACATGTGCCAGCCCTTCCTCCAGGGAGACGGTAACTTGCTCTACTCCCTCGACAGATGCTATGGCCTTCTGAGCATTGGCAGCACAGTGGTGGCAGGTCATTCCTTTGATTTTATAGTTTAGAGTTGAGAGTTGAGAGTTTAGAGATGAAAATCGAGAATTGAGAATTGGGGCTTCGCAGTGGGAATCCTCCTCTTCGCAATCGTGGCAATGACAATGGTGGTGATGTCCGCCTATGAGTTTGTAGGGGCTGAGAGCATGAATGAGTAGCAGAATCATGAGGATGGTGCAGAGGACGCTGAACCAGCCTGGCTGCTCGGCACAGCATTCCTGCATGCATGCAAGGGGGGCAGTGAACCACTCGGCAGGCAACAGATAATCGATACCCAAGGCGAAGGCTATGGCGCCTGCTATGATGGAGAATAGGTAGATGGCCAGTGTCTTACGCCCTAATACCTTATTTATAATAAGGATGCTGGCTACATTGCTGGCAGGGCCTGCCATCAAGAGTACCAGTGCTGCCCCAGGAGTAAGACCCTTCATCATCAGGGCTAATGCAATGGGGATGCTTCCTGTGGCACACAGGTACATAGGTATGCTGAACAGGAGCACAAAGAGAATGCTGTATAGCGTGTTGCCCTGGAAGGCGGTGAACCAAGAGTCGGGTACCGCTGCGGTGATGATTCCTGCAATAACAAGGCCTATCACCAGCCATTTGCCAATATCTTCCATCATCTCGATGAAAGCATAGCGAAAAGCCCCCTCCAAGCTCCCCCTTTGGGGGAGGGTCTTATTTTTTCCTTCTTGGTTGTTTTGCTTTGGGGCACTCCCCCAAAGGGGGAGCGGGGAGGAGGCTTCTACCTTGTTTACCAACGTTCCTCCCAATATGGCGGTCAGGAAGGCTGCTATGGGACGGATGATGGCAAAGGGCAGGCCCATAAGGCTGTAGGTGGCAATGATGCTGTCAACGCCTGTCTGTGGTGTGGCTATCAGGAAGGAAACGGTAGCTCCCTTGCTGGCACCTTCGCGACGGAGTCCCATGGCTGTGGGGATGACACCGCAGGAGCAGAGGGGTAGGGGAACACCGAAGAGCGCGGACAGAAATACAGACCGGAAGTTGTTCTTGCCCAGATGGTTCGTGTACAAGGTGCTGGGGAGAAATTCGTGCATGAGTCCTGCCAAAAGGAAACCCAGCAATAGGTAGGGTGACATCTCGTTGGTCAGCACCCAAACCTCTTTAAGAATGTCTAATAGTACGTTCATATTTTTCTGTTGTTTTATCTTTCTGGGTGCAAAAATACGCAGTATTCGTTGCAAATGAGTTGCAAAAGTTGGCTTGCAGAGAAAAAAAATGTATTTTTGTGCCAATAAAACATAGAATATGGGAAAGATAGTAGGTGTGCTCACAGCTATGAGCGTAGAATACAAGCAGATAGCTTCAATTCTGACGGATACTAAAACAGAGAAAATAGGACCGCAGGAGTTCCTGATTGGAAAGTTGGCAGGAAAGACCATTGTGCTGCTGCAGTGTGGCATTGGAAAGGTGAATGCCGCTACGGGCATTACTAATCTGATTATCCGTTTTAAGCCAGACGTTGTTGTCAGCACAGGTGTGGCTGGCGGAATAGATGCGTGCCTGAAGGTTATGGATGTAGTGGTCAGCACCCAGACCTGCTATCACGATGTTTCGTGTGGCGATGATGTAGATCCCGGTCAGGTGCAGGGACTGCCCCGTTTCTTCGATAGCGATAAGGGAATGGTAGAGAAAGCCCAGTCTTTGGAGACGGATATCCGCATTGTACCCGGACTGATATGCACAGGCGATCAGTTTATTACCAATCGTGACCAGCTGAACACCATAAAGGCTGCTTATCCCGATGGGATGGCTGTGGACATGGAGTCGGCAGCGATAGCACATGTGTGCCATCTGTATGCTATTCCTTTTGTCAGCTTCCGTATCATCAGTGATACACCGGGGGCCGAGGCACACTTCGAGACGTACCTCAACTTCTGGCAGACGATGGCCGACAAGAGTTTCTCCGTCACCCGTCTTTTTTTGGAAAGTCTCTGATTTTTCTACTTTTTTTCTTTGCTTTTTGCTGCAAAAGACGTAATTTTGCAGTTGCTTTGACCAATGGAGAGATGCCAGAGTGGTCGAATGGACCGCACTCGAAATGCGGCGTACTCTTACGGGTACCCAGGGTTCGAATCCCTGTCTCTCCGCCAAGAAGGTGAAAGGGCGGTTGTGGTATTTCAACTGTACTGGAATGGCCAGCCGCAATGTTGGCAACGATAGAACCCGCCCTGCTCGTCGATGGCGTCGTGCTGCATGATGAACGACGTCCTCTGTTTGCACTTCGGGCAAATTATCGTTTGCCTTTTATTATCTGGTTTGTCATTCATCGAAACTTCTTTTCTTTCGTACTTAATATCATAGATGCCGTCATATTTGTATCTGAGGGCTTCTTGGATAAACTTTACCAGCCTTTGCTTCAGTGTCTGTATTCGATACCGCTGCCAAAGGCACATCCCTCCTAACACCACTGTCAGGGTGAGGAGGGAGGCCATTAGCAGTCTTGTATCGGTGCCCATAGCAAACATGTTTTAAATGGTATTTTTAAGGTGGATTGTTTAGTAAGTTTAAGTATTAATATATATAGATTCTTAACTTAGTTAGGTTTTTATTCTGTTTCGTTTTTTTTTATTGATTTGTTTGCTGGGCTTAGGTTTTTGTTTGGTTGATATCGGTTATTTTAGGTTTTATCGTTCGTTTCGTTTTGTCTTTTAGTTTGGTTCTATGTCCGCTGCAAAAATATGTTTTTATTTCAAATCGTTGTTTCCCGCAGGCTCTTTTTTAATTTTTTTATGATTTTGTGACGAATGGTTACCAGAGATAATCTTCCACATAGCTATTAAATGCTACGGGCTTGTCCCATCCGTATCTTTTTACAGCCTGAAGGATGTATTGCTCGTGCTCTGGGTGGATGGGACGCGAGCCTCTGTTGTATTCGTAGTAGCGCTTGCGGTTGAAGTAGCTGATAAGATGCTGTTTCAGTGGCTTGGCAATACGTTCGGGCATGTCGTAGTATATGTTAGAGATGCCAAGCGGCATGCGCAGTGGCTGGTCGCTGCGGAACAAAGGACAGTCCGGGGTTTGTGTTTGTGGATTGTTGAGGTTTACTGTCTGGGCGTAGTATAGATCCTTTGGGGTATATGTACGCAATATCCAGTGCAGGCAGTGTTCTCTCTTGGGACATATTTGCGATAGGCAGATGCCATATCCGTTTCCGGCTTTCTCAGCGAATTTCTCTTCGCGCTTTTGATTTGTGATATTCATTCTTTTGTTGACTGATAGGCTTATTGATTGTTTCTAGTGCAAAGATACACATATAATACGGCAATTCAAAATCCTTCCGGGGTTAATCCTTAAGAATCTGTTGTTTTGCTAAGTGTTTGTAACCCAGAGGGTGACAGTTTGTAACCACATGAGAAACAAGTTGTAACCCAGAAGGTAACAAGTTGTAACCATCAGGGGAACTAATGGAAGAGAGGTAGGGAAGGAATGAAAGATTAGGGATGGAATTCTGATTTTTTGCAGATTAGCTTGTCGGTCTGTTTATTTTTGCCTACCTTTGCAGCGGAAAAGATAATGCAAAGAGTGCTTGGAAACCTCTTTTAAAACAAAACAAGAAGTATGAAACAGAATAAAACGGTATCAGCATCCTTTATGTACATGGGGATACTGTTCTGTACTTGCCTTATCGCAAGTAACCTGCTGGAATCAAAGATATTACAATTCGGAAGTTTTACCATGACGGCCGGCGTGCTGTGCTTCCCTATTTCATACATTCTGAACGACTGTATTGCTGAGGTGTGGGGCTATCGTAAGGCCAGGTTCGTAATATGGATGGCCTTTCTGATGAACTTCCTGGTGGTAGGGTTGGGACAGTTGGCTGTCATACTGCCTGCAGCAGATTTCTGGAAGGAGCACGAGGAACACTTTAATTTTGTCTTCGGATTGACACCGCGTATCGCCATTGCTTCATTTGTGGCTTTCCTTGTGGGAAGTCTCATCAATGCTTATGTGATGAGTGTAATGAAGGTTTCCGATGAGGGTAAACATTTCTCGCGTCGTGCCGTAGTCAGTACGCTGTGGGGCGAAGGGGCAGACAGCCTGATATTCTTTCCTTTGGCTTTTGGAGGGTTGGTGCCTTTCCGGGATTTGATTAAACTGATGATCTTGCAGGTAATTACAAAGACATTGTACGAGATAGTGGTGCTGCCAGTTACCATCCGTGTGGTGAATTGGGTGAAGCGCCATGAGGATACGGACGTTTACGACCGTAACGAATCTTATAACCCGATAAATATTTTCCAACTATGATAGGCGAATCTGCTTTGGTGGTCTTCTCTGGTGGACAAGACAGTTCTACCTGCCTGTACTGGGCGAAACAAAATTTCAAACGTGTGGTTGCTCTAAGTTTCATCTACGGACAGAAACACGTGAAGGAAGTGGATTTGGCAAGGGAGCTTGCCAAGGAAGCCGGTGTGGAATGGGATTGCATGGATGTCAGCTTTATTTCCCAGTTGAGTACAGGATGCAGCCTGACGGATACCTCGTTGCAGATAGAGGAAGAGAAGCCGGCAGGTGGACTCCCTTCGACTTTTGTGCCTGGCAGAAACATGTTCTTCCTCTCCATAGCTGCTGTATATGCCCGAAATAAGGGTATTTATGATTTGGTGACAGGAGTCAGCCAGACGGATTTTAGCGGATATCCCGATTGCAGGGATAGTTTCATAAAGAGTCTGAATGTAACGCTGAATCTGGCAGTGGATGAGCAGTTCAGGATTCATACGCCCCTGATGTGGTTGGACAAAGCCCAGACATGGCAGATGGCCGATGAGATGGGCGTGATGGATATAATAAGGTATAAGACACTGACATGCTACAACGGTATTCAGGGTGATGGATGCGGACATTGTCCGGCTTGTCAGTTAAGAAGAAAAGGATTAGAGACATATGAGCAGCAGAGAAAATGAAGGATTGTCTGCATTAGGCCGCAAGACAGAGTACAAGAGTGATTATGCGCCCGAGGTGTTGGAATCTTTTGAGAACAAACACCCTGAGAATGACTATTGGGTGAGGTTCAACTGTCCAGAGTTCACCAGCCTGTGTCCCATTACAGGTCAGCCGGATTTTGCCGAGATACGCATCAACTATCTGCCCGACAAGAGGATGGTGGAGAGTAAGAGTCTGAAACTTTATCTTTTCAGCTTCCGCAATCATGGTGATTTCCACGAAGACTGCGTAAACAAGATTATGAAGGATCTTATAAAACTTATGGATCCCAAATATATCGAAGTTTGGGGCAAGTTTACACCACGTGGGGGCATTTCCATCGACCCATATTGTAATTACGGCAAGCCGGGAACCAAGTGGGAAAAAGTAGCCGAAGACAGACTTTTCAACCACGACATGTACCCTGAAAAGGTGGACAACAGATAATCATATTTAAAGGAGAGCAGACGTATTGATGATTCAATATGTCTGTAATACTGTACAATGGAACATAACAGAGATTATTATGAATGCTTGAACAATGATAATGATAAAAGTCTTCTTTGGGAAGAAGTAAAATCGGATCATTTGATAAGCGACGAATGGATAGATTTCAGAAAGACGGCATACAAGCTTCCCGATGGCAGCGTGTTTGAGCCTTTTTACAACTACAGCCGCAGAAATTATGTGGTAATTGTGGCAAGCGATACTAATGGAGATTACCTGATAGTAAGACAGTTTCGCCCGGGTACAAAAGAAATCACAAACGAATTTCCTGCAGGGGGCATCGAGCGTGCCGATGGCAAGGAATACGGTCCCAACGACGAATGGGCGGAAGAAGCCTTGGAAGCGGCCAAAAGAGAACTTCGAGAGGAAACGGGCCATGAGTCTCATGAGTGGAGAGAAATAACCGTAATCCCATCGGCAGCATCGGTTTCGGAAAACTATGCATATATATTCGAAGCCAAGAATTGCGTAAAAGTAACGGGTCAAAGCCTTGATGAAACCGAGCATCTTAATGTCTACAAAGTCTCAAAGACAGAACTTGAAGAATTGATTGCAAAAAGAAAATTCCAGCAGGCAGTGCATGTAATGGCATATTTGCTTGCACAAAGATAAAGACAATAAAGGTGCTTGACAGAAAAAAATATTTTTAGTAGATTAATTGAAGATGAACGAAGGCGTTCTGCACGAAAAGTGCAGAGCGCTTTTTATTTTATTTGGGTTAGGAAAGAATTATGGCGATTGAACTATCGAAATTAATCAAGAAAGTCGAGCACATGGATATCACATTAGTTGCCGGAAAAGGTGGCATGGAAAATGTGGTTACATGGGTGCATATGGCGGAAACGGTGGAGGCGGCGGACTTCTTGGACGGAGGGCAGCTGGCCATTACAACGGGTATAGGCTTAAGTTCAAATGATGATATTCTGGAGCTTTTGAAGGTTTTTTACGAAAGAAAAGTCTCGGGAGTTATTTTTAATATAGGTCCTTTTATTGAGGAAATACCGGAAGATGCAATAAAGTTTTGCAATGAAAAGGAATTTCCGATATTTGCCGTGCCTTGGAGAGCGCATTTGGCGGAGATAGTCCATATTTTCTGCTTTGCCATAACCAAAGAGGAACAAAAAATGTCGGAAGTATCCTCTGCATTTAAAAATGCTATATTCTATCCAAAACAGGAGGAGCTTTATGTAGTGCCACTTTCGCAACGTTCTTTTCGTTCAAAGTGGAACTACAGCGTAACTTTGATTAAGCTTGCTTCCGATTCCAAAAGAATAGAGGAACGCTTGGAATCCTTATGCTGGAGTTTAGAAAAAATCATAAGCCGCAACAACAAAAACTTTGCCGTATTTGTAAATGAAACCGAGCTTATTCTGGTATTTGCAAACATTTCCAAGGAAAAGCTTATTGAGGAAATAAAGGATATACAGACTAATTTAAAGAGGCTGCTTAATAAAGGTGAAAAGCTTTCCATGGGCGTGGGAAGATTAACCAAAAGTGTCAGATGCATCTATAAAAGCTATAATCAGGCAAAATCCATTCAGCGTCTGCAAATGCGCGGTAAAATCGGTGATGACAAAATCTTCTACAGCAATATGGGGATTTACCGCCTGCTTATGGGAATAGAAGACAGTGAAGTTATGAAAGAGTACTATAATCACACCCTTAAAACTTTGGAGGATTATGATGAGGCAAACAATTCAGACCTTTGCGATACTCTTCGTTGCTATCTAAACCACGACGGCAGCGTTAAAGACACGGCAGATGAGTTGTTTGTGCACAGAAATACCATTAACTATAAATTAAATAAAATCGAGGAGTTGTTGGGGATAGAGATGTCTTCTCTTGCGGCAAGAACAGAGCTTATGATGGCATTTAATATTTCCGATATAATGTAATTACTGCAGCATTTGTCTCCATAGATGGCCCGTAATCTTAATGATTGCGGGCTTTTTGATTGCCCTTTTTGTTGTGCCGGGGCACAAGGAACTTTGTGTTTCGATTTATTGTATGTCTTTCAAATAAAAATATAATGGCTAATGTAAAGACTAAGTCGCGAAAGTCAACAAAAGAAAAGCGACATTAAAATTTGGAACAAACGGAGGAAGACATTATGGGAATGACAGGAAATGAAATAAAAGAAACACAAAAAAGGTACGTATTACAGTCTTGGAGCAAGCAGGGAAAGCTAAACCCCATTCCTATAGAAAAGGCCGAAGGGATTTATTATTACGACTATGACGGAAACAGATATACAGACATGGCGTCACAGCTTGTTAACTTAAACCTTGGCTACGGCAACAAGGATATTGCGGATGCCATTAAGGAACAGGTTGATAAGTATTGTTACATCGGACCGTCTATCGCATCGGAACCTAGAGCAAAACTGGCAAAGATGATTATAGATTTACTTCCGGATACATTCGGAAAGGTATTCTTTACCAATGCCGGTGCGGATGCCAATGAAAATGCTATTAAGATTGCAAGAATGTTTACAGGCAGAAAGAAGATTTTCAGCCGCTACAGAAGTTACCACGGTTCATCCTTCGGTGCAGGTAACTTGACGGGCGAACCGAGAAGATATCCCTTGGAACCGGGAATTCCGGGCTTCGTAAAATTTTTCGATCCGTATATTTACAGAGAAGCTATTGAATTCAAATCCGAAGAAGAAGCTACGAAGTTTTATCTTACAAAGTTGCGTGAACAGATAATTTACGAAGGTGCGGACAATGTTGCCGCAATCGTAATGGAAACCATTACAGGTTCAAACGGAATCATCATTCCGCCAAAAGGTTATTTGCCGGGAGTAAGAAAGATATGTGATGAATTCGGCATTGTAATGATTTGCGATGAGGTAATGGCAGGTTGGTGCAGAACAGGTAAGATGTTTGCATTTGAAAACTTTGATGTGGTGCCTGATATCGTAACATTCGCTAAAGGTGTTACATGCGGATATATCCAGCTTGGCGGTGTGGCTGTATCAAAGAAAATTGCAGAATACTTCGATGATAACCTTTTATCATGCGGCTTAACCTACAGCGGTCATCCACTTGCATGTGCGGCAGGTGTTGCATGCGTAAACTATTATTCAAAGGCAAATATTCCTGAAAATGTAAACAAAGTAGGCGCAGTGCTTGCAAGCATTTTGGATGAATTTAAGGAGAAACATGCATGTGTGGGCGATGTAAGGCATATCGGACTATTCTCTTGCATTGAGCTTGTTAAAGATAAGGCAACAAAGGAGCCCCTTGTTGCATACGGCAAGGATCCTGACGGAGTTATGCCTAACATCATCGGACTTTTGAAAGAAAGAAAATTTATGACTTATTCACACGAAAATATGGTATTTATTTGCCCGCCGCTTATTATTACGGAGGCGCAGTTAAAAGAAGAAATGGAGAAAATGGACGAAGTACTTACCATAGTGGATACAACATTAAAATAAGGGGGCGAGGATATGGCACATTTTGCAATCCCTACACATATAATCGTAGGTAATAAGGCTTTGGAAGAAGCAACAGCCTACTTTTGCGAATACGGAAAGAAAGCTTTGATAGTAACGGGGCCGCATGTTTCAAAGTCACCTATGGTTTCGGAATTAAAGAATTTACTTGAAAAATTGGAAATAGAATACACTGTATTTGATAAAATAAGCGGAGAGCCCACCGACGCCATGGTTGAAAGCGGAGTTAAGGTTTTTAAAGAAGAAGCTTGCGACTTTGTAATTGGAATCGGCGGCGGCAGTCCTTTGGATTCCGCCAAGGCCATAGCATTTATGTCTGTGCAGGAAGAAGGAAAAAGCATTGCGGACTTCATGGGAAAGGCATTAAATGCGAAAATTCCGAAGATTGTAGCTATTCCGACAACTTCCGGTACAGGATCGGAAGCAACAAAATTTACCGTTATAACAGATACTAAAAAGGACGTAAAAATGCTTCTTGCGGGGGACTGTCTTATACCTGACACGGCAATCATCAATTTTGAGTACAGTCTTGACATGCCAAAGAGCGTAACAGCAGCAACAGGCTTGGATGCCTTAACCCACGCGGTGGAAAGTTACACATCCAGAAAGGCTATGTGCATTACTGATGTTTATGCGATTTCCGCTGTTAAAAGGATTATGAAGAATCTGCCGAAGGCTTACAAAAACGGCAATGACGGTGATGCCAGAAAAGAAATGGCTCTTGCGGCATTTGAAGCGGGAGTTTGCATTAACAATGCAAGCGTTACCTTGGTTCACGGAATGAGCAGACCGATCGGTGCTCTCTTCC